>JAKAHP010000331.1 GCA_021825505.1 Pseudomonadota bacterium | reverse complement strand
AGGGTTTCGTTGTACCGGGGCGGCGTCACCGGCTTGCCGGTGTCGGTCGCCTGGGCGGTGCCGAGGCCGCTTGCGCCCAGCACGCACAACAGCACAGCCAGCCAGGATTTGCGGTGCAGGCTCATGTGGACTCCTCGATCGGACGACGGACGCGGGCGCCGCACTCTGGCGGCGCACGCGTGGACTGCGCCTTACATGCGAATCAGCGCGTAGCCCTGGTTCTGCTGGATGACGAGCGTGGACAGCGCCGACAGCGCCACCTTGATGTCCGGGTTGACTTCGGCCGGGGTGAATTCCATGTCGCCCAGCGCGTTGCCGCACACCATCACGTTGACGCCGGCTTTCTTCAGCGCCTCGATCACCGCCAGGTTCGGGTTGGCGTGGCCGTACTTGGCCATGTAGGCCTTCTCGCCTAGCGCGATCGGCGTGGCGCCGCCATGGATGATCACGTCGAATTTCAGATGCCTCAGCGGCACGCCGGCGGCAGCGAAGGTGTTGACCGCGCGCGCGATGTGATCGAGACCGGGGTTGACCTTGTCGGCCGCCGGATTGCCCTGGGTCACATCGAACAGCGCCTTGTAGGTGCTGTGCGCGTTGGGCCGGTCAGTGGCCTCCGGCCAGACGTGCACCGGACCGAAGTCCTTGATCGCGGGCATCGTCCAGAAACCCTGCGGTTGAGCGGCGGAAGCGGTCGCGGAAAACACCACGGCGGCAGCCAGCGTAAGCACGACGGAACGCATGTTCATGACAGTCCTCCCGATGGACGTAGCGCAAGGCGCGCATGGGCAAACTACGCCTATGATTCAGCTTCGTCTAATAAAGATGCGTGCGGTTCGGCATAAGGGTCGCTTATGATTTTGCGAATGCAGCATGAGCGCCGGCCCCTGTGGCCGTGCATGGGCCCGCAACGGCTGCCGCAGTGCCGCGCGAGCTACCATAGGCGTTCCCGTCCGCCGGCGCCGAGCGTTCCGCGATGAACGAGTCCACCACCCACTTCGGCTACCGCGAAGTCCCGCTGACCGAGAAGCAGAAGCTGGTCGGTGCGGTGTTCACCTCGGTCGCCGCCCGCTACGACCTGATGAACGACCTGATGTCGTTCGGCATGCACCGGCTGTGGAAGCGTCACTTCGTCGCCAGCAGCGGCGTGCGCGCTGGCGACCGCGTGCTGGACCTTGCCGGCGGCACCGGCGACATCGCCGCACTGCTGCTGCCGCGCGTCGGCGCCACCGGCAGCGTGGTGGTCGGCGACATCAACGCGGCGATGCTCGGCGTCGGTCGCGACCGCCTGACCGACCGCGGCCTGGTGCGCGGGCTGGATTGGGCGCAGCTCAACGCCGAAGCGCTGCCGTTTCCCGATGGCAGCTTCGACGCCGTGACCATCGCCTTCGGGCTGCGCAATGTCACCGACAAGGACCGCGCGCTGGCGGAGATGCAGCGCGTGCTCAAGCCCGGCGGCCGCGCCCTGGTGCTGGAATTCTCGCGCGTCACCGCGCCCGCCCTGGCGCCGTTGTACGACCTGCATTCGTTCCGCGTGCTGCCGCGGCTGGGGCAGCTGATCGCCGGCGACGCCGACAGCTACCGCTACCTGGCCGAGTCGATCCGCAAGCACCCGGACCAGGCCACGCTGAAGGCGATGATGGAAGCCGCGGGCTTCGCCCACGTCGAGGTGCGCAACCTCAGCGCCGGCATCGTCGCCATCCACCGCGGCTACCGGCTGTGACCGGCGCGACGAACCGCGACGCCGCGCCGTCGCCATTGCGCAGGATGCTGCTGCGCCGGTTGAAGACGCTGGGCGTCCTGCTGGTGGTTCTCGTCCTTGGCGCTTGTGGCGTGTATCTGTTCGCCCCCGGGCTGCTGCTGCGCGGCGACTACGCCCTGCAAGCCTGGCAGGCCAATCTGCACACGCGCACGCTGCAGGTGGGCGCCACGCGCTGGGTGTACTACGAGGGCGGCAAAGGTCCGACGCTGGTGCTGCTGCACGGCTTCGGCGGCTCGCGCGAGAACTGGCTGCCGACCGCGCGCTATCTCGGCCGCAACTTTCATCTGATCATCCCCGACCTGCCGGGCTATGGCGCCTCCTCGCCGATTCCCGGTGCCGACGCCGGCATCCATGCCCAGGCGCAGCGGCTAGCGGGCTTCGTCGATGCACTGAAGCTGCAGCACTTCGCGCTGGCCGGACACTCCATGGGCGGCGCCATCGCCGGCGTCTATGCCGCCGAGCATCCCGAGCGCGTGGTCGCGCTGGCGCTGCTCGATTCGGCGGGCCTGCCGTTCCAGCCCAACGCCTTCGCGCGTGCCGTCGCGGCCGGACAGAATCCCTTCGCCTACAGCGACCACGCGCAGTTCGCGCGCTTCCTGCGGCTGATCTTCGTCAAACCGCCGTACGTGCCGCCGCGCATCGCCGACGTGCTGATCGCGCACAACATCGCCGCGCAGCCCTTTCTCGATGCCACCCTGGCGCGGCTGCGCGCGCCGGCCGACGCCGATGCCCTGGTGCCGGTGCTGCCACGACTGACCATGCCGGTGCTGGGCCTGTGGTGCAGCGGCGACCGCGTGATCGACCCCTCTGCGCTGGATGCGCTGCGCAAGGGCCTGTCCGCGGCGCCGCAGATCGGTACCAGCCTGCTCAACGGCTGCGGCCACATGCCGATCATGGAAGAGCCGCGCGCCACCGCCGATGCGCTGACGCGGTTTCTGACCGGATCGCCGTAGGCCGGATCACATGGGCGCGCGGGCAAATTCGTGTCCGCCGTCGCGGCGAAGGCGCTGTGAAAACCGCGTCGCCCGGATGCAGCGCAGCGGAATCCGGGAATGATGCTTCATCGAGCCCCGGATTCCATCCGGGCTGCCTAGCGCCTCGATTGAACGCAACGTGGTATCAGTCGGCCGTCGCCGCACCCGCACCCGTGCCCGCACCGACGTACTTCGCCAGAAAATCCTGCATGCGCGTGTAGAACTCCGCACGATGCGGCTCGGTGAAGAAGCCGTGGCCCTCCTTCGGGAACATCAGCCACTCGTAGGGCTTGTGCGCCTTGTCCAGCGCATCGCGCAGGGCATCGGCATTCTGGATCGGCACGCGCTTGTCGGCGCCGCCGCTGGCGATCAGCACCGGCACCTTGAGCTGATCCAGCAGATACAGCGGCGAGATCGCACGCGCCTCCTCGCGCGTGGCCGCCATCGCCTGCTTGAAGTAGGTGCGGCCGTAGCTGGAGCGGCGCGTATCGCTGCGGTCGAACTGGATGGTCAGATCGGTGACGCCGACGTAGTCGATCGCGCACTTGAACAGCTCGGGCGCGCGGATCGGCAGCATCAGCGAGGCATAGCCGCCGTAGCTGCCGCCG
>JAKAHP010000330.1 GCA_021825505.1 Pseudomonadota bacterium | reverse complement strand
ATCTTGATCGTCAAGCGCGTCGACGCCGGCACGCGCGCGAAGACCGCGATCAACGAACTGCTGCGCGACTGAGCGCGGACAAGCCCCGGGGGAGCGTGCGATGTCGACGATGGAGCGGCTGTTTGCGCTGATGGCGGAGAAGCGTGCGTCGGACATCTACATCAGTCCGCACGCGCCGATCCTGGTGCGAATCAACGGCCAGGCGGTTCCGATCAACCGCCAGGTGCTCGGCGCCGACGACCCCGCGCGCCTGCTGGCCGAAGTCGTCGACGGCGCGCGCATGCAGCAGTTGTACGACGAGCACGAGCTCAACATCGGCGTGTCGCGCCCCGGCATCGGCAGTTTCCGCGTCAGCGCCTTCGTGCAGCGCGGCACGGTCGCGCTGGTGGTGCGCTACATCCCCGGCGAGATCCCCGAACTCGGGCAGTTGAACCTGCCCGGCGTGCTCGCCGACCTGGTGATGGAGAAGCACGGCCTGATCCTGATGGCCGGCTCCACCGGATCGGGCAAGAGCACGACGCTGGCGTCGATGCTCGACCACCGCAACGCGCGCCACCCCGGCCACATCCTGACGCTCGAGGAGCCGATCGAGTTCCTGTTCAAGAGCCGCAAGTCGATCGTCAACCAGCGCGAGATCGGCATCGACGCGAAGAGCCTGTCGATCGGGCTGAAGAACGCGCTGCGCCAGGCTCCCGACTGCATCATGATCGGCGAGATCCGCGACGCCGAGACGATGAACGCGGCGCTGCACTACGCGCTGTCGGGCCATCTGTGCCTGGCCACGCTGCACGCCTTCAACAGCCAGCATGCGCTGAACCGCATCCTCGGCTTCTTCCCGCTGGACATGCGCGGTGCGCTGCTGTCGGACCTCGCCGCGGGCTTGCGCGCGGTGATCTCGCAGCGCCTGCTGCCGGCGTCCGGCGGCGGCCGGCTGCCGGCGGTCGAAGTGCTGCTCAACACCCAGCTGGTGCGCGAGCTGATCGCCAAGGGCGAGCTGGCCGGCGTGCGCGAGGCGATGGAAAAGAGCCTGGCCGAAGGTTCGCAGACCTTCGAGCAGTCGCTCGCGCAGCTGGTCATCGAGCAGCGGGTGTCGCGCGAGGACGCGCTGGCCTTCGCCGACTCGCCGACGAATCTGCTGTGGCGCCTGCAGAACGATTTCACCACGCGCGCCGCCGCGCCGGCGCCCGAACCCGAAGACGATGAGCCGTCGTTCCGCGAAATCTCGCTGAACCTCGGCTCGCACTGATTCTCCCCCGATGCATTCACCGACCCTCGAGCTGACGCAGCAATTGATGCGCCGGCCTTCGCAGACGCCGCGCGACGGCGGCTGCCAGCTACTGATCGCCGATCGACTGCGCCCGCTGGGCTTCGTCTGCGAAACCCTGGACGCCGGCCCCGACGACGCGCCGGTGCGCAATCTGTGGGCGCTGCGCGCCGGCAGCGGCGGCGCCGCAGCACCCGTGTTCGTGTTCGCCGGCCACACCGACGTGGTGCCGCCGGGGCCCATCGAGCGCTGGAGCAGCGACCCGTTCGAGCCGACCCTGCGCGACGGCCGGCTGTACGGGCGCGGCGCCGCCGACATGAAGAGCTCGCTGGCGGCGATGGTGGTCGCGATCGAGCGCTTCCTCGCCGAGCACCCCGACCCGCGCTGCGCGATCGCCTTGCTGCTGACCAGCGACGAGGAGGGCCCGGCGCTGCACGGCACGGTGCATGTGTGCGAGGTGCTGCGCGCGCGCGGCCAGCGCCTGGACTGGTGCGTGGTGGGCGAGCCGACCTCGGGTGCGCGGCTCGGCGACACCGTCAAGAACGGTCGCCGCGGCTCGCTGTCCGGGCGCCTGACGGTGCACGGCGTGCAGGGCCACATCGCCTATCCGCAGCTGGCGCGCAACCCGGTGCACCAGGCGGCGCCGGCGCTGGCCGAATTGGCCGCGACGCGCTGGGACGAGGGCAACGCGCATTTCCCGCCGACTTCGTGGCAGATCTCGAACGTGCACGCCGGCACGGGCGCGACCAACGTGATCCCGGGCGAGCTCGTGGTCGACTTCAATTTCCGTTTCTCGACCGAATCGACTCCCGACGCGTTGAAGGCGCGCGTGCACGCGCTGCTCGAGCGCCACGCGCTCGACTACCGGCTCGACTGGACGCTGGGCGGCGAGCCCTTCCTGACCGCGCCGGGTGCGCTGTCGGATGCGCTGGCGGCGGCGATCCGCGCCGAATGCGGCGTCGACCCCGAGCTGTCGACCAGTGGCGGCACCTCCGACGGACGCTTCATCGCCAAGCTGTGCGCGCAGGTGGTCGAGTTCGGCCCGACCAACGCCAGCATCCACAAGGTCGACGAGTCGATCGGCGTCGACGAACTCGAGCCGCTGGCCGCGATCTACCGCCGCACCCTCGAAGCGCTGGTGGCGTGATGGCGCAACCGCGATTCGCCGAGGTGTGGCGCGACGCCACGGCGCGCCTGCAGCGCGCCGGCCTGCAATACGGCCAGGGCACCGAGGACGCCGCCCAGGAAGCGGCGTGGATGCTGATCCACGCGCTGGGCTGGCCGGTGCTCGACAGCTTCGCGCGGCTGCCGCAGCTGGGGCGCCGTGCGGTGCCCGAGGCGGCGCTGCAGCGGCTGGGGCAGCTGCTCGACGCGCGCATCCAGACGCGGCGCCCGGCGGCCTACCTGCTCGGCGAGGCCTGGCTGCACGGGCAGCGCTTCCTGGTCGACGAGCGCGTCATCGTGCCGCGCTCGTTCATCGCCGAGCTGCTCGACGACGCGCTCGAGCCCTGGCTGGCGGCGCCGCCGCGGCGCATCGCCGACGTCTGCACCGGCAGCGGCTGCCTGGCGGTGCTGGCCGCGCAGCGCTGGCCCGACGCCGAGGTGTGGGGTGGCGACATTTCCGCCGACGCGCTCGAGGTGGCGGCGGCCAACGTCGCGCTGCACGCCAGCCGCGTGCGCCTGCAGCGCTCGGACCTGCTGCAGCAGCTCCCCGGAGAGATCGACCTGCTGCTGTGCAACCCGCCTTACGTCAACGCGCGGTCGATGCGCGCGCTGCCCGAGGAGTTCCGCCACGAGCCGGCGCTGGCGCTGGCCGGCGGCGCCGACGGCATGGACCTGGTGCGCCGCCTGCTGCGCGAGGCGGCGACCCACCTGGCGCCCGACGGCGTCGCGGTGGTCGAGATCGGCCACGAGCGCGCGCATTTCGAGGCCGCGTTCCCGCGGCTGCCGGTGGTCTGGCTGCCGACCAGCGAGCCCGACCGCGTGTTCCTGGTCGACGCCGCGGCGTTGCGCGCGCAGGCATGATCCGGTTGCAGGGGGTCACGCTGCGGCGTGCGGCGAAAGTCGTGCTCGAGCATGCCG
>JAKAHP010000329.1 GCA_021825505.1 Pseudomonadota bacterium | reverse complement strand
TCGATCATGAAGCAGGCCGGAATCCAGTCCTAGGAGATTTGATGCTCTACCCCGCGTACGTCCACATCGGAGATGGCAAGCACGCCCATGGCGTGAGCTTCCCTGATTTTCCAGGATGCTTCTCGGCCGCCGACACGTGGCAGGATCTGCCGCGCGCCGCCCAGGAAGCCGTGGAAGCGCACTTCGCCGGCGGCGAGGAAAAGATTCCGGAGCCGACTCGCCTGGAAGATCTGGCCGGCGACCCCAACTATGCGGGGGGTGCCTGGATGCTGTTTGACATCGACTTTTCGCGCATCAACGCGCGGGCCGTGCGGCTGAACATCAGCCTTCCCGAGCGCCTGGTCCAGCGCATCGACGCCGAGGCGAGACGGCGCAAGCTGTCGCGTTCGGCCTTCCTGGCGCTCGCCGCGGAACACGAAATGAGCGCGACCTGAACAAAACAGGGTCCCACCACCATGACCCGAAGGGCCATCACAGCACTTTGCGTCCTGACCATGATCGCCGTCATCGTCGGAGCGGACATTCTGTTCCTCAGACACAGGTTCTGGGCCCGACTGTGGGTGAACGTCGGCGTCGTCGCGGTGTTCGCCGCGCCTCAGAGCCTTGATACTGAAAGAAGGGCGAACTTGCTGGCCGATACTAGCTAGACTAGACTAAGCTCATTCCCAGCCGACTGGGATGGAGAACCACGATGCACACGGTCGTCAACATGTTCGATGCCAAGTCCTCCTTGTCCCGGCTCGTCGAGGCCATCGAGCAGGGACGGGAGCGGGAGATCGTGATCGCGCGCAATGGGCGCCCCGCCGCGAAGCTCGTCGCGGTCGGCGAGCCTGCGTCGGGGAGTCGCCTGGGGGTCGCCAAAGGCCGTTTCGAGGTTCCGGAGGACATCGACGCACACGACGACGAGGTCGCTCAGCTGTTCGGAGCGGGGCGCGCGCTGTGAACCTGCTGCTCGATACGCATGTTGCGCTTTGGGCCATCACCGACAGCCCACGGCTATCGACGCGGGCGCGCGAATTGATTGTCGCTCCGCGGTCGACGATCTGGATCAGCGCGGCGACGATCTGGGAAATCACGATCAAGCACAGCCTGGGGCGCGGCGACATGCCTGTGTCGGGCCAGGATGCCCTGCGCTATTTCCGCGATTCCGGTTATCAGCTACTGGCAATCGACGCCGAACACGCGGCCGCCATCGCAGATCTGCCCCCACACCATCAGGATCCTTTCGACCGCCTGCTGGTTGCGCAAGCGCTGACGGAGCCGATGCGGCTGCTGACGCACGACCCGATCGTGGCCCGCTACAGCGATTCGATCATCGAGGTCTGACGCGCCGACGTATCAAGCCGGCGACCGGCGCTCAAACGAAAACGGCCCCTGCATCGCTGCAAGGGCCGTCGAATTTGGCTCCCCGACCTGGGCTCGAACCAGGGACCTGCGGATTAACAGTCCGTCGCTCTACCGACTGAGCTATCGGGGAATAAGCTCCACAGTATAACGTGCTTTTTCGCGTACCCGCAAGTAGAGCTCAGGCCGTGGCGACCATGCGCTGCACGTAGCGTGCGATCAGGTCGACTTCGACGTTGACCGCGCGTCCGGCGCTCAGCTTGTGCAGATTGGTGTGCTGCAGCGTGTGCGGAATCAGGTTGATGTGGACCGTGGCGCTGCGGTCGTCGCGGTCGTCAACGCGGTTGACGGTCAGGCTCACGCCATTGACGGTGATCGACCCCTTGTAGGCGAAGAAGCGGGCGAGTTCGGCAGGCACGTCCAGCGCCAGATGCCACGATTCGCCCACCGGCTCGAAGGTGTCGACGCGGCCGATGCCGTCGACATGCCCGGTGACCAGATGGCCGCCGAGCTTGGTCGCCAAGGTCACCGATTGCTCGAGGTTGACCAGCGCGTCGGCTTGATCGAGGCCGGTGGTGCGTGCCAGGCTTTCGGCCGAGATCTCGACCTCGAAGCCGGCGGCGTCGAACGCGACCACGGTCATGCACGCGCCGCTGATGCAGATGCTGTCGCCGTCGGCAACGCCGGCGAGCCATCCGGGCGGGGTGGCGATGCGCGCGCGCACGCCGGCGCCGGGTCCGGGAAGCGGCTCGACGCGCTCGATGCGCCCGACCGCGGTGACGAGTCCGGTAAACATGGTGGGTGGTGAGGGGCTGTGCAAAGCGTCAAGCATACGGCCGCCGGCCGGCGCGCTCGCCTACACTGCGCCGATGACCTCGAATCGCGCTTTCCTCTGGCCGGTACGCGTGTACTGGGAGGACACCGACGCCGGCGGCGTCGTGTACTACGCCAACTATCTCAAGTTCTTCGAACGCGCGCGCACCGAGTGGCTGCGCGCGCTGGGCCTGGAGCAGCAGCGCCTGGCCGAGCAGCAGCGCCTGCTGTTCGTCGTCGGCAGCGCGCAGCTGCGCTATCTGGCTTCGGCCCGGCTCGACGACGCGCTCTTGGTCAGTGCGGTGCCGCAGCGCGTCGGCGGCGCCAGCATCGACCTGCTGCAGGAGGTGCGCCGCGGCGGCGCCGAGCAGGCCTCCAGCTTCGCCGAATTGCCGCTGCTGACCACGCTGCAGGTGCGCGTGGCCTGTGTCGACGCCGACGGCATGCGCCCGGCGCGGCTGCCGCGCGAGGTGCTGGAGCGCCTGGGCTGACGCGCCGGATACGCGTCGATACCGGCGCCGAGGCACAATAGCAGGTGGGCCACCATGGCTCATTCGACAGGATTTCGCATGGATCAGAATTTCTCGATCGTCTCCCTCGTGCTCGGCGCCAGCAACGTCGTGCAGGTGGTGCTGGCGCTGCTGCTGAGCGTGTCGCTGGCCAGTTGGACGGTGATCTTCCGCAAGTACTTCGCGATCCGCTCGGCGCGGGCCAAGACCGACGAGTTCGAACAGGACTTCTGGTCGGGCACCAGCCTGACCGAGCTGTACCAGGCGGCGCTGGCCAATGCACGTCACGGCAGCGCGCTGCAGCGCATCTTCGCCGCCGGCATGCGCGAGTTCTTCAAGCTGCGCGAGCGCCATCTCGAAGCCAGCGACCTCGTCGACGGCGCGCGGCGCGCGATGCGCGCGGCGCTGCAGCGTGAAATGGACACGCTCGAGTCGAACCTTTCCTTCCTCGCCTCGGTCGCGTCGGTGTCGCCCTACGTCGGCCTGTTCGGCACGGTGTGGGGCATCATGCACGCCTTCGTCGGCCTGTCGAACCTGCAGCAGGTCACGCTGGCGACGGTCGCGCCGGGCATCGCCGAAGCGCTGGTGGCCACCGCAATCGGCCTGTTCGCGGCGATTCCGGCGGTGATTGCCTACAACTTCTTCGCCCGCGACATCGACCGTCTGGCCAACCGCTACGAAT
>JAKAHP010000328.1 GCA_021825505.1 Pseudomonadota bacterium | reverse complement strand
CAGCCTGCTGTCGGCGCACGACGGCAGCCTGGTCGGTCGCTTCGACACCGACGGCAGCGCGATCCGCTCGCCGCTGCTGGCCGACGGCAACACGATGATCGCCGTGACCGCGCGCGGCGGTGTCTACGCCTATCGCCCGCGATGATCCCCGTCGTTGCTTTCGTCGGCCGCCCCAATGTCGGCAAGTCGACGCTGTTCAACCGCGTCACGCGGTCGCGTGACGCCATCGTCGCCGACATTCCCGGCCTGACGCGCGATCGCCATTACGGACGCACGCGCTGGAACGAGCGCGACATGCTGGTGGTCGACACCGGGGGCTTCGAGCCGGTGGTCGATACCGGCATCGTCGCCGAAATGGCGCGGCAGACGCGGCAGGCCATCGCCGAGAGCGACGTCGTCGTGTTCATGACCGACGCGCGCACCGGGCTGGCGCCGCAGGACCAGCACATCGCCGCCTACCTGCGCAAGACCGGCAAGACGGTGCTGCTGGCGGTGAACAAGGCCGAGGGGCTGCCACCCAGCGCCCTGGCCGAGTTCCACGAACTCGGCCTGGGCCAGCCGCTGGCGGTCAGCGCCGCGCACGGCAGCGGCGTGGGCATGCTGCTGGACGCCGTGGTGGCACGCCTGGGGCCGGCGCCGGTCGAGGAGGCCGAGGCGCCGTCCGATGCGCCGCGCGCGATCAAGCTGGCCGTGGCCGGGCGCCCCAACGTCGGCAAATCGACGCTGATCAACGCGCTGGTCGGCGAGGAGCGCGTGATCGCCTTCGACCAGCCCGGAACGACGCGCGACGCGATCGAGGTGCCGTTCGAGCGCGACGGTGTCTCCTATACCCTGATCGACACCGCCGGGCTGCGCCGGCGCGGCCGGGTGTTCGAGACCATCGAGAAGTTCTCGGTGCTGAAGACGCTGCAGGCCATCGAGTCGGCCAACGTCGTCGTGCTGCTGCTCGATGCCAGCGAAGGCGTCACCGACCAGGATGCGCATATCGCCGGCTTTGCCGTCGAGTCGGGGCGCGCGCTGGTGGTGGCGGCGAACAAGTGGGACAAGGCCGACGACTACCGCAAGCAGCTGTTCCGCCACAGCGTCGCCGAGCGGCTGCCGTTCCTGGGCTTCGCGCAACAACTCGAGATCTCGGCACTGAACCGCCGCGGCCTGGGCGTGCTGCTGCGTGCGGCGGTCGACGCGCACCGCGCGGCGTTCGCCAAGCTGTCCACGCCGCGGCTGACGCGCGCATTGCAGGAAGCTGTCGCGTTCCAGCAGCCGCCGCGTGCCGGTACGGTGCGCCCGAAGCTGCGCTACGCGCACCAGGGGGGGCAGAACCCGCCGGTGGTCGTGATCCACGGCAACGCGCTGGACCGCGTGCCCAACAGCTATACGCGCTACCTGGTGTCGCGTTTCACGCGCCAGTTCAAGCTCGAGGGCACGCCGCTGCGCATCGAGTATCGCTCCTCGCACAACCCCTACAAGAACGCCGATTGAGCGCCCCCCGCGCGGGCGACCTCGAGTTAACAACCGACTCATGCGCTGTGCATCAAGGGATCGACACGCGTCGGCCCGACCGCGACGCATGCACGTTTATGCTATGGTGCCAAGCTGCCGGGGCAACCCGCATAACCATACCGATTGGAGTATTTGATGAGCAATAAAGGGCAGTTGCTACAAGACCCCTTCCTGAACCTGCTGCGCAAGGAGCATGTGCAGGTTTCGATCTATCTGGTCAACGGCATCAAGCTGCAAGGCCATATCGAGTCTTTCGATCAATACGTCGTGCTGCTGCGCAACACCGTGACGCAGATGGTTTACAAGCACGCGATTTCGACCGTCGTGCCGTCGCGCCCGGTCAATTTCCACGTCGGTGCAACCGAGTCCGACGCGGTCTGAGCGTGCCGCGGACCGGGCCTCGCCCGGTCTGCGCGGCGCGGCGCCCACGGGCGAACTGGCACCCGGCGCGGTGCTGGTCGGCGTCGACCTCGGGCAGGCCGACCCCGACCGCGAACTGAACGAATTGCACGAGCTGGCGATGTCGGCCGGACTGCGGCCGTGCGCCGCGGTGTGGAGCTCGCGCCGCCGCATCGACCCCGCGCTGTACCTGGGCAGCGGCAAGGTCGACGAGATCAAGGCGCTGGTGCAGGAGCATTCGGCCAGCTGGGTGCTGTTCGACAACGCCTTGTCGCCCGCGCAGCAACGCAACCTGGAGCGCGCCCTGGGCGTGACGGTCTGGGATCGCACGGCGCTGATCCTGGAGATCTTCGCGCGCCGCGCGCGCAGCGGCGAGGGCCGACTGCAGGTCGAATTGGCGCGCCTGCGCTACGCGGTCACGCGGCTGGTGCGCGGCTGGACCCACCTGGAACGTCAGCAAGGCGGCATCGGCTTGCGCGGCGGCCCCGGCGAGAAGCAGATCGAGCTCGACCGCCGCATGCTCGAGGACAAGATCAAGCTGCTGCAGCAGCGCCTGCGCAAGCTCGAGCGCCAACGTGCCACGCAGCGCCGCGCGCGCGCCCGCGGCGGTGTGCTGCAGGTGTCGATCGTCGGCTACACCAACGCAGGCAAGAGCACGCTGTTCAACGCGCTCACGCACAGTCGCGGCTACGTCGCCGACCAGTTGTTCGCGACGCTGGACACGACCGCGCGGCGCGTGTTTCTGGGCAATGGGCATTACGCGGTGATCTCCGACACCGTCGGCTTCATCCGCGAGTTGCCGCACACCCTGGTCGAGGCGTTCAAGGCCACGCTCGACGAGGCGCTCGACGCCGACGTGCTGCTGCACGTGGTCGATCTGTCGAATGCGCGACGCGACGAGCAGATCGAGCAGGTCAATGCGGTGTTGGCCGAGATCGGTGCGCAGGACATCCCGCAGGTGCTCGTTTACAACAAGATCGACAAACTCGCCGAGCCGATTCCCTACAGCGCGCGCTTTGCGGCGCATGCCGGTGCTGGAGGCCGTGATAGCATCAAATGCTTCGATGTCAGTGCGCTGACCGGTATCGGTCTCGACGCGCTGCGGGCGCACCTGGCCGCGCTGGCCGCGCAGGCTGCTGCCCAGACCGTTGTCCACGCTTGATTCCGACCTGGCTCATGATGCAATCCGACCGCGCGGCCGGCGCGCCCCGCGATGGGCGCGAGCCGCGCTGCATGGCACAGTCTCCGCACGACCCGCGCAATGACAAGCGCGGCAGTCCCCCCGACCTCGACGAGTTGTGGCGAGATTTCAATCGCCGCCTCAACGGCTTGTTCAAACGCCGGCGCGGCTTCGGTCCGCCGCGCGGCCCGGGCCGCCTGCCCACCTCCCCGCAGGGCATGGCGGTGGTGCTGGTGCTGGTCGCCGTGGCGCTGTTGCTGGCGTGGGTC
>JAKAHP010000327.1 GCA_021825505.1 Pseudomonadota bacterium | reverse complement strand
CAGCCCCATCTTGCCGCCCGGAACGACCAGGCAGTTCGGCCGCGTCATCCACGAGTCGTGCAGCATCGACAGCAGGTAGGGGAAGTCGATGCCGCGCGGGTCGGCGAAGCGGATCACGACCATGCTCTCGTCCAGCGACGGGATGTCCTTGGCGATGAACGGGTTCGAGGTGTCGACCGTCGGCACGCGCTGGAAATTGACGTGGGTGCGCGAGAACTGCGGAGTGATGTGGTGCACGTAATCGGGCATGCGGCGCAGGATCGTGTCCATCACCGCCTCCTGCGAGTAACCGCGCTGCACCTGGTCGCGGTGCAGCTTCTGGATCCACTCCAGGTTGATGATCGGCACCACGCCGACCAGCAGGTCGACCTGGCGCGCGACGTCGATCTGGCCATCGGCGTAACCGCCGTGCAGGCCTTCGTAGAACATCAGGTCGGAACCCGGCGCGATGTCGGACCAATCGGTGAAATTGCCCGGTTCGACGCCGAACTCGGCAGCTTCCGTCGCGTCGTGGATGTATTTGCGCACCTTGCCGCCGCCGTGCTCGCCGTAGCTGCGAAACAGCCCTTCGAGTTCGCCGAGCAGGTTCGCGTCGGGGCCGAAGTGGCTGAAGTGGCGGTTGCCCGCGGCTTCCTGCTGCTTCATCTGCTCGCGCATTTCGGCGCGGTTGTACTTGTGGAACGAATCGCCTTCGACGACCTGCGCGTTGATTTTCTCGCGCCGGAAAATGTGCTGGAAGCTGCGCATCACCGTGGTGGTGCCCGCTCCCGACGAGCCGGTGATGGCGATGATCGGATGTTTGGCTGACATGGCGTTGACCCAGGACGGATGAGAAATGGGGGCGCCGCGGCCTTGCGGCCGCGCGGCGAAAGGCGTGAACGCAGCGCCGCGCGCCTCAGGCGCTGCCTTCGGCGCTGTACAGCGAGCGGTCCTTGAACAGCGGCGACGCGAACGGACGGTCGGTGCCGCTGTCGTGTTCGCGGTGGTAGCGCTCCAGGCGCTCGATCTCGTGGCGCGAACCCAGCATCACCGGCACGCGCTGGTGCAGGCCCTCGGGTTGCAGCTCGAGGATGCGCGCGCGCCCGGTCGACGCGGCGCCGCCGGCCTGCTCGATGACGAAGGCTATCGGATTGGCTTCGTACATCAGCCGCAAGCGACCGGCCTTGCTTGGATCCTTGGTGTCCTTCGGATACATGAAGATGCCGCCGCGCATCAGGATGCGGTGCACGTCGGCAACCATCGACGCGATCCAGCGCATATTGAAGTCGCGGCCGCGGTCGCCGGTGCGCCCGGCCTTGCACTCGGCGACGTAGCGCTGCACCGGGGGCTCCCAGAAGCGCTCGTTGCTGGCGTTGATCGCGAACTCGCTGGTGTCCTCGGGAATCTTCAGATCGGGATGGGTCAGGATGAAGTTGCCGATCTCGCGGTCGAGCGTGAAGCCGTGCGTGCCGCGGCCGACGGTCAGCACCATCATCGTCGACGGCCCGTAGATTGCGTAACCGGCGGCGACCTGCTCGACGCCGGGGCGCAGGTAGTCGGACGCCGACGGATCACCGAGGCGGGTGTGGCGCAGCACCGAGAAGATCGTCCCGACCGAGACGTTGACGTCGATGTTGGACGAGCCGTCGAGCGGATCGAACACCAGCAGATAGGCGCCGCGCTCGTACTCGCGCGGCAGCGTATAGGGATCGTCGAGCTCCTCGGAGGCCATGCCGGCGACCAGCCCGCCCCACTCGCAGGCCTGGATCATCGCGTCGTTGGACAGCACGTCGAGCTTCTTCTGCGTTTCGCCCTGCACGTTCTCGGTGCCCAGCGAACCCAGGTAGCCGCCCAGCGCGCCCTTGGCGGTCATCGACGCGATCGCCTTGACCGCCGCGGTGACGTCGACCAGCAGCGCGGCCAGGTCGGCCTGGTCCTCGGTGCCGCGCAATTGCTCGATGAGGAATTTCGAAAGGGTGGTGCGTCCCAGCAGCATCGTGAGTCTCCGGTTGGCGGAAGCGCTTCGATCAGCGATGCGCGGCAGCGCGCACCGTGTCACGCTTTTTCAAACGCCCTCGCAGCGCGTGGACGCTTGAAAAAGCCCGCAGTCAAAAACACGGAGACTCGCATGAACAGATACTGCGACTGCGGGAAAGCTCGTGGGTTGCCCTCCGAGCCCGTTCACAACTGGCAGCAACGCCGACCCGGCGCCGCGACGAGGCCAATATAAGCGGCTGCGCAATTAAGGTAAATTCACGTTTTCTTCGGATTGAATTCAGATATCGTGAAGAACATCACGCTCCGTCAGCTGCGCGTGTTCGCCTCGGCGGCACGCCTGCTGAACTTCGGCAAGGCCGCGGCCGAACTGCACCTGACGCCGCCGGCGGTGTCGATGCAGATCCGCGAACTCGAGCAGCAGGTCGGCCTGCCGCTGTTCGAGCGCCACGGCAAGAGTGTCAGCCTGACCGTCACCGGCGAGTACTTCCTGGTCTATACGCGGCGCGTGCTGGCCACGCTGCGCGACGCCGAGGACGCGCTGGCGCGCTTCCGCGGGCTGCAATCGGGTCGGCTGACGCTGGGCCTGGTGAGCACCGCAAAATACTTCGTGCCGCGCCTGCTCGCGCAATTCCGCGAGGAACATCCGCACATCGAGGTGCGCCTGGTCGTCGGCAACAGCGAGCAGCTGGTCGCGCAGCTGCAGGGCAAGGACGTCGACCTCGCCATCATGGGCCGCCCGCCGCGCGACATCGCCACCCGTGCCGAGCCCTTCGCCGCGCACCCGCTGGGCATCGTGTGCGCCCCTGACCACCCGTTGCTGCGCCGTGAACAGGTCTCGGCGCAGGCGCTGGCGCAGCACCCGTTCATCATCCGCGAGACCGGCTCCGGTACGCGCCGCGCGATGGAGGAGTACTTCCGCGAACATCACCTGCTGCCGCGCATCGAGATGGAACTGGCGAGCAACGAGACCATCAAGCAGGCGGTGATGGCCGGTATGGGCATCAGCTTCCTGTCGCTGCACAGCATCGGCATCGAGCTGCGCCATGGGCTGATCGGCGTGCCCGACGTCGAGGGCCTGCCGCTGGTGCGCAGCTGGCAGGTGGTGCACGTGTCGAGCAAACTGCTGTCGCCGTCGGCCGAGGCCTTCCGCTATTTCGTGCTCGAACACGGCGAGTCTTTCCTCGCCCGCGAGTTCGGCGCGCTGCAACCGCTGCCGAATGCGCTCAGCGCACCGCCAGCGCCGCCAGCAGCGCCAGCGGCGCCGTCTCCGCGCGCAACACGCGCGCGCCGAGGCTGAGCGGGGCGAAGCCGGCGCGCTGCGCCAGCTCGACCTCGACCGTCTCGAAACCGCCCTCGGGCCCGCTCAGCGCCAGCACCGCGGCCACGCTGCC
>JAKAHP010000326.1 GCA_021825505.1 Pseudomonadota bacterium | reverse complement strand
GGCGCGGTCGATCTTGAGCTGGCTGGCCGGCAGCCGCGTCAGGTATTCGAGGCTGGAGAAGCCGACGCCGAAATCGTCGAGCGAGATGTGCGCGCCCAGCGCGCGGATCGCCTCGAGCGTGTCCAGGCACTCGGCGCAGTGCATCACCTGCAGGTTCTCGGTCAGCTCGATCGTCAGCAGCGCCGGGTCGAGCGCCGCCGCGCGCAGTTCCTCGCGCAGGCTGTCGACGCAGTCGGCGCGCAGCTGGGTCGGCGACAGGTTGACCGAGATGCCGCCGCGGTAGCCGAACTCGGCACGCATGCGCTGCAGCAGGCGCAGCGCGCGGCGCGTGATGCGCTGGCCGAAGCGCGGCATTTCGCCGAGCTCCTGCAGGATCGGCACGAATTCGCCGGGGCTGACGCGCTCGCCCGACGGCCGACACCAGCGCGCCAGCGCCTCGAAACTGTCGACGCGCCAGTCGCCGGGGGCGTGCAGCAGCGCGATCGGTTGCAGCGCCAGCTCGAAGGCGTCGTCGTCGAGCGCGGCGCGCAGTTCGGCTTCGAGTTCGGCGCGGCGCTGCAGCCGCGACTGCAGCTGCGGCGTGAACACCTGCACGCGGTTGCGCCCCAGCGTCTTGGCTTCGTGCAGCGCGGCGTCGGCGTGGCTGAGCAGGGCATCGACGCTGTCGCCGTCGCGCGGCGCGCGCGCCTCGCCGATGCTGACCGTGGTGCGCAGTTCGCGCTCGTCGATCGCGTAGGGCCGCGACAGCTCGACGCGCAGCCGCTCGGCCAGCGCGCCGCAGGCGTCGTCGCGCGTGAAGATGAGGAATTCGTCGCCGCCGAAGCGCCCGGCAAGGTCGCCGGGGCGGCGCGCGAGCTGGATGCGGCGCGCCGCTTCGGCCAGCAGGCGGTCGCCGCAGCCGTGGCCGAGGTTGTCGTTGATCTGCTTGAACTGGTCGAGGTCGACGAACAGCAGGGTGCCGTCGCGCTGCTGCTCGAGCGCGGCGGCGAGCAGACGCTCGAAGCCGACGCGGTTGTGCAGTCCCGTCAGTGAATCGGTGTAGGCCACCGCGTACAGGCGATCCTCCGCCTCGCGCTGCTCGGTGATGTCGCGCGCCACGCCGCGCCAGCCGCACAGCGCGCCGCCGGCGTCGAACATCGGCACCGCGCTCAGGCTCCACCAGCGCGTGGCGGCGCCGACGCTTGCGCGGTAGGGCAGCACCAGGTCGTGGAACGGCAGCGTGCGTTGCATCAGCGTGCTCAGCGCGCGCCATTGCGGCAGCCGCGCCAGCGCCGGGTTGACGCCGTCCCAGGCGCGTCCGAGCAGCGCGTCGCGCACCGCCTGCACGTGGCGATTGCGCAGCGAGCTGGCGCTGACCGAGGTGAAGCGGCCGTCGGCGTCGAGTTCCCAGAACCAGTCCGAGCTGAGTTCGGCGAAGGTACGGAAGCGCTGTTCGCTGTCGCGCAGCTCGAGCAGCGCGCGCCGCTCGGCGGTGATGTCGGTGCTGATGCCCATCAGCTCGACGACCTCGCCGCGCGCGTCGCGACGGCTGACCAGGGCCTGGTTGCGGGTCCACACCAGGCTGCCGTCGCGGCGTCGCAGCCGCGCCTCGACGCGCGTGCTGACGCCGCCGCGCAACTGCTGCTCGTGCAACGCCTCGCTGACCGCGGCGCGATCGTCGTCGTGCAGCAGTTCGAACAGCTCTTCCACCCGATATTGCGCCGGCAGTCCGGCGCGGCGCGGATCGATCCAGTCCTGCTCGGCGCGCAGCACGCCCGCGCGCAGGTCGAGCGTCCAGAACGCGACGCCCGCGGCTTGTTCGAGCAGCGCGGTGCGGTCCTCGTAGATCTTGTTGGCCGAGCGGTCGACGTCGAGGCAGTAGAAGCCGTCGACGCGTCCGTCGGTGATCGACGGCTGCAGGCGCACTTCCATCCAGCGCGTGCTGTCGCCGTGAACATGCTCGCGCATGTACTGCACCGCGCGCCCGCCGAGCACGGCCTCCAGGTGGGCTTGCACCGCGGCGTAGGCGTCGGCGCCGAGCAGTCGCTCCAGCGTCTCGCCGCGCAGCGCCGCCGGGCTGCGCTCGCAGGCGGCGGCGAATGCGGTGTTGCAATGCAGCAGACGGCACTCGGCGTCGAAATGCGAGAACTGCAAGGGCAGCGCGTCGAGCCAGGGCGTTTCAGCCAGCGGCTCGACGGCCTCGGGGAGCGGTGAACGGACAGTCATGACGCGGCGACTATAACGGAGCTCTCGCGCGTGGGGTGTGGGCGGCGCGGCGCTGCCCTATGCTGTGCCGATGCCGACCCTGCCGCCGCCCCCCGCTCCGCCCCGGCACGACGACGCGTTCGACGTGCCCGGCACCGCCTATGTGGTGGGCGGCGCCGTGCGCGACGCCCTGCTCGGGCGCGCGGTGCACGACCGCGACTGGGTCGTGGTCGGCGCCACGCCGCAGCAGATGCTGGACGCCGGTTTCCGTGCTGTCGGGCGCGACTTTCCGGTATTCCTGCACCCGCGCAGCCACGCCGAATACGCGCTGGCGCGCACCGAGCGCAAGACCGCGCCGGGCTACCGGGGCTTCGCGGTGCACGCCGCGCCCGGCATCACGCTCGAGCAGGACCTGCAGCGGCGCGACCTGACGATCAACGCGATGGCGCGCGGCGCCGACGGCCGCATCATCGATCCGTTCGGCGGCCGCGAGGACCTGCGAGCGCGCGTGCTGCGCCATGTCAGCCCGGCGTTCGCCGAGGATCCGGTGCGCATCCTGCGGCTGGCGCGCTTCGCCGCGCGCTTCGGCGACTTCACGGTGGCCGACGAGACACGACAGTTGATGCGCGCGATGGTCGATGCCGGCGAGGTCGACGCGCTGGTGCCCGAGCGGGTCTGGCAGGAGCTCGCGCGCGGGCTGCTCGAGCCGGCGCCGCGGCGCATGTTCGAGGTGCTGCGCGAATGCGGCGCGCTGGCGCGCGTGCTGCCCGAGGTCGACGCGCTGTGGGGCGTGCCGCAGCCGCCCGAGCACCATCCGGAAATCGACTGCGGCGAGCACCTGCTGCTGGTGCTGCAGGCCGCGGCGGCGCTCGGCGCCGACCTGCCCACGCGCTGGGCCTGCCTCATGCACGACCTGGGCAAGGCGACGACGCCGCGCGCGCAGTGGCCGCGCCACCTCGGCCACGAGCTGCGCAGCGTGGCGCTGGCCGCGGTGGTGGCGCGGCGCCTGCGCGTGCCGGCCGACTGCGCCGAGCTGGCCGCGGCGGTCGCCGCCGAACACGGTCACGTGCACCGCAGCGCCAGCTGCGGGCCGCAGGCGCTGCTGCGCTTGCTGCAGCGCTGCGACGCGCTGCGCAGGCCGCGCCGGTTCGCGCAGCTGCTCGACGCCTGCGAGGCCGACCATCGCGGCCGCGGAGATCG
>JAKAHP010000325.1 GCA_021825505.1 Pseudomonadota bacterium | reverse complement strand
GCGGCGTCGTAGGCGCGGTCGACGAGCGCGGCGTCGGCCTCGACCACATGGCCGACGACGTCGCGCGCGTCGGCCGGGTTGGGCACCGGGCGCTCAGGTCCTTCGGCGTCGCCGTCGGCCAGCAAGGGGTGCGCGCTCCAGCGCACCTCGAGCCCGGCCAGTCCGGCCGCTGCCAGCGACCCCAGGCGCTGCTCGTTGCTCAGGTCGAAGCCCGAGGAGTTCTCGCGCAACGCGCCGAACAGCGCGCGCGGCAGCACGATCTTCGGGTGCGGCGAACCGATCGGTTCGATACGCCGGGCCAGTTCGACCGGATCGGCGACGATGTCATCGAGGTTGAGCTTGGGGTCGTTGATCTGGTGCACGAACGAGGTGTTGGCGCCGTTCTCGAGCAGGCGCCGCACCAGGTAGGCGAGCAGCGTCTCGTGCGTACCCACCGGTGCGTAGATGCGGCACGGGCGGTTCAGCGCGGCCGGGCCGACGACTTCCTCGTACAGCGGCTCGCCCATGCCGTGCAGGCACTGGAATTCATACTGGCCGACGTAGAAGTTCTGTCCGGCCATCGCGTGGATCGCTGCCACCGTGTGCGCATTGTGCGTGGCGAACTGCGGGAACACCGCGTCGGGTGCGGCCAGCAGCTTGCGCGCGCACGCCAGGTAGGACACGTCGGTGTGCACCTTGCGCGTGTACACCGGGAAGTCCTCGAGGCCGTCGAGCTGGGCGCGCTTGATTTCCGAATCCCAGTACGCGCCCTTGACCAGGCGCACCATCAGGCGCCGGCGCGAGCGCTGCGCCAGGTCGATCAGGAAGTCGAGCACGTAGGGCGCGCGCTTCTGGTAGGCCTGCACGACGAAGCCGATGCCGTTCCAGCCCTGCAGGCTGGCGTCGAAGCACAGGCTCTCGAGCAGGTCCAGCGACAGCTCGAGGCGGTCGGCTTCCTCGGCGTCGATGTTCAGCCCGATGTCGTAGCTGCGCGCGAGCCGCGCCAGCTGCTGCAGCCGCGGCAGCAGTTCGTCCATCACGCGCTGGCGCTGGGCGCGCGCGTAGCGTGGATGCAGCGCCGACAGCTTGATCGAGATGCCGGGGCCTTCGTAGATGCCGCGGCGCTGCGCCGACTTGCCGATGGCGTGGATCGCCTGTTCGTAGTCGCGCAGGTAGCGCGCCGCGTCGGCCGCGGTCAGCGCGGCCTCGCCGAGCATGTCGTAGGAATGGCGGAAGCCGCGCGCTTCCCATTTGCGGCTGTTGGCCAGCGCTTCGGCGATGGTCTGGCCGAGCACGAACTGCTCGCCCATCAGCCGCATCGCCATGTTCACGCCGCCGCGCACCATCGGTTCGCCGCCGCGCGCGACCAGTCGCGTGAGCATCGAAGACAGCCTGGCCTCGCTGCTTGTCGCGGTCAGCTTGCCGGTCAGCAGCAGGCCCCAGGTGGCTGCGTTGACGAACAGCGAGCGGCCGCCGCCGAGGTGGCTCTGCCAGTCGCCGGCGCCGATCTTGTCGCGGATCAGCGCATCGCGCGTGGCGGTGTCGGGAATGCGCAGCAGCGCTTCGGCCAGGCACATCAGCGCGACGCCTTCCTGGCTCGACAGCGCGTATTCCTGCAGCAGCGTCTCGACGATGCCGCTGCGCTTCTTGCCGCGCAAGCGTTCAGCCAGCGCGCGCGCGGTGGCCGACGCGGCGGCCGACAGTTGCGGCGCCAGCGCCGCCTGTTCGATCAGCGCGGCGACGCATTCGGTCTCGGGGCGGCGGTAGGCCGCGGTGATGGCCGCGCGCAGCACGGTCTGCGGTTGCACGTCCTGCGCGAGTTCCAGGAAAGGTACCACCGGGGCTTCGGGCAGCGCTGGCGGCGCCGCGCGCAGTTCGCCGTCGTCGGCCTCGTCGTTGTCCAGCGCATCGCCGCGTTCGAGTCGCTCCAGGCCTTGCAGGATCAGTTGCTTGACGACGTAGTGGGGCGTGCGTCCGTGGGTCTGAGCCGCGGCCTTGATGCGCAAGCGGACCTGTTCGTCGAGTTTGACACCGATCGTGGTGACGGCCATGGTTATACCTTCCTTGCTTTGGATCGGCGGATGGTTGCACCGTTTTTTTGAAAAGTAAAGTCAGTTATATTTCGGTGTTACCTTTTACCTTCGGAAAAGTGCAACCTTGCTGCGCGAACTCGACGCGCAAGGTATGTTGCGGGTTTCGCTGCGTCGACACGATCGGCGCAACCCTGTTCGAGACAAGGAGACGAGGATGCGACAGTTTGGCAAGGTGGTGCTGGTCGGCCTGATGGCCGCCGGTTTCGGTGCGGCGCAGGCCGCGAGCCCGATCACGATCGGCGTGCAGGCGCCGATCACCGGGCAGTACGCGAACGAAGGCCAGGGTATTGCCGACGCGGTCAAGCTGTTGGTCAAGCAGCAGAACGCCAAGGGCGGGCTGCTCGGTCACGAGCTGAAAGTGCAGGTGTGCGACGACCAGGGCGAAGCGGCGCCGGCGGCGATCTGCGCGCGGCAACTGACCAACGCCGGCGTGCTGGCGGTGATCGGCAGTTACACCAGCGGTGCGGCGCTGGCGGCCGAGCCGATCTACGCGCGCGCCAACGTGATCCAGACCTCGGACGGCACCAGCGACGAGCTGACCGCGCACGGCTTCAAGACCTTCTTCCGCAACGCGCCGCCGAACAGCGCCGAGGCCGTGTTCACCGCCGGGTATCTGAAGGCGCGCGGGCTGACGCGCATCGCGGTGATCACCGACCACTCGAGCTTTGCCACCGGGCTGGCCGACGCGGTGGTGGCCGACGCGAAGAAGGCGGGGGTGACGGTGCTGGACAAGGCCTTCATCACCGCCGGGTCGCAGAACTACACGCCGGTGCTGACCAAGCTGGCGGCGCTGAAGCCGCAGGCGATCTACTTCTCGGGCTATTACACCGACGGCGGCTTGATCAAGGCACAGATGGCCCAGCTGGGCATGAAGGCCGAGTTCATCGGCGGTGACGCCAACCAGAACGTCGCGTTCGCCAAGATCGCCGGCAATGCTGCCGCGGGGGCGGTGATCATCAACGTGCCGGCGCCGCAGGATCTGCCCTACCCGGCGGCCAAGCAGTTCCTGCAGCAGTTCAAGCAGGCCTACGGCCACATGCCGCCGAGCGTGTACACGCTGACCAACGCCGACGGGCTGCGCGCGGTGCTGGCCACCGCCGAGCGCATCAAGAGCGTCGAGCCGGCCAAGCTGGTCCCGGCGCTGCACGAGCTGAGCAACTTCGAAGGTCTGACCGGGACGTTCTCGTGGAACGCGGTCGGCGAGCGCACCGGCAGCCCCTATGTGGCGTTCGAGGTGATGGCCGACGGCAACTACAAGATCACCTACCCGGCGGCCGTGGCCGGGCATTGAGCCGATGCGCGACGGCGCCTCGGCGCCGTCGCG
>JAKAHP010000324.1 GCA_021825505.1 Pseudomonadota bacterium | reverse complement strand
GTGGCGTTCGGCTCCGGTGTGCAGGGCATGGTCGCGCAATACATCCTGCACTACGGCAGCGAGGCGCAGAAGCAGGCCTGGCTGCCGCGCATGGCGCGCGGCGAGCTGGTCGCGGCGATCGCGATGACCGAACCCGACGCCGGCTCCGAGCTGGCCGCGTTGCGCACGCGCGCGGTGGCCGACGGCGACGCCTACCGCATCCGCGGCAGCAAGACCTTCATCACCAACGGCGTGCGCGCCGGGCTGGTGTGCATCGCCGCGCGCACGCGCGACGACGCGCCGGCGGCGCGCGCGCTGTCGCTGATCGTGGCGGAAACCGACGGCCTGGCCGGCTACCGTGCCGGCGCTGCGCTGCACAAGCTCGGCCAGCACGCGCAGGACACCTGCGAGCTGTTCTTCGACGACGTGCGCGTGCCGCGCGCCAACCTGCTCGGCAGCGCCGAAGGGCGCGGCCTGGGCCAGATGATGCAGCAGCTGCCGTACGAGCGGCTGCTGCTGGCCTGCGCGGCGCTGGCCACCGCCGACGCCGCGCTCGAGCAGACGCTGCAGCACGCGCGCACGCGCATGCTCGGCGACAAGGCCTTGTTCGAGCTGCAGAACACGCGCTTCAAGCTGGCCGAAGGCACGACCGCGCTGCGCGTCGGGCGCGCCTTCATCGACGACTGCGTGCGCCGCCGCGACGCCGGCGAGCTCGATGCCGCCGCCGCGGCGATGGCCAAGCTGTGGGCCACCGAGCGCTGCGGCGAGGTGGTCGACGCCTGCGTGCAGTTGCATGGCGGCTACGGCTACATGGAAGAGTACGCGGTGGCACGCATGTGGGCCGATTCGCGCGTGCAGCGCATCTACGGCGGCACCAGCGAAGTGCTGAAGGAAATCATCGCCTGGTCGCTATGAACCGGCAACGCACAGGGGGCGGTATGAACGAGCAGAGCGGGCAGGGGGCGTTGAGCGCCGCGCAGCGCGACACGGTGCTGCGGCAGTGGAACGCGACCGCGGCGGAGTTCCCGCAGTGCGGCGCGCAGCAGTTGTTCGAACGCCAGGCCGCGGCCACGCCGCATGCGCCGGCGCTGCGCTGCGGCGACGAGCTGCTCAGCTATGCCGAACTCGATGCGCGCGCCAATCGCCTGGCGCAGCATCTGCGCCGGCGCGGAGTCGCGCGCGGCGCGCTGCTCGGCGTGGCGCTGCGGCGCACGCCGCAGCTGGTGGTGGCGCTGCTCGCATGCTGGAAGGCCGGCGCCGCCTATGTGCCGCTGGACCCGGGCTACCCGGCCGAGCGGCTCGCGTTCATGGCCGACGACGCCGCACTGGCGCTGCTGCTGACCGAGGCCGCGGTGGCGCCGCTGTTCGGCGCGCGCGCCGGGGTGCTCGAGCTGGACACGCAGGCGGCGGCGATCGCGACGGAAGCGGCGCAGGCGCCGGCCGACGGCGCCGCGGCCGACGACCTGGCCTATGTGATGTACACCTCGGGCTCGACCGGCCAGCCCAAGGGCGCGATGATCACCCAGCGCGGACTGGTCAACTACCTGTGGTGGGCGATCGGACACTACCGCACCGGGCCGGGTAGCAGTGTGCCGCTGCACTCGTCGATCTCGTTCGACCTCACTGTCACCAGCCTGTACCCGGCGCTGCTGTCGGGCGGCTGCGTCGAGCTGCTGCGCGAGGACGGCGGCGCGCAAAGCCTGGTCGCCTGCCTGCGCGAGGCGGCGCCGCGCGCGCTGGTCAAGATCACGCCGGCGCACCTGGAGCTGCTGACGCGCCAGCTCGATGCGACGCAGGCGCGCGACGCCTGTCGCGCCTTCGTCATCGGTGGCGAGAACCTCAGCGCGGAAAGCCTGCAGTTCTGGCGCGACGCCGCCCCTCGAACGCGCCTGATCAATGAATACGGGCCGACCGAGACCGTGGTCGGCTGCTGCGTGCACGAAGTCGGCGCCGACGATGCGCGCAGCGGTCCGGTACCGATCGGCCGTCCGATCGCCAACACCGAGCTGTACGTGCTCGACGCGCAACGCGAGCCGGTGGCGCCGGGGGCGGTGGGCGAGTTGTACATCGGCGGTGCCGGCGTCGCGCGCGGCTATCTGAACCGCCCCGAGCTGACCCGCGAGCGCTTCGTCGAGGACCCCTTCAGCGGCCGCCCCGGCGCGCGGCTGTACAAGACCGGCGACCTCGCGCGCTGGCGTGACGACGGCGTGCTCGAGTATCTCGGCCGCGTCGATCACCAGGTCAAGGTGAACGGCTACCGCATCGAACTCGGCGAGATCGAGGCGGTGCTGGCCGGCTGCGCCGAGGTCGGCGCCTGCGCGGTGGTGGTGCGCGAGATCACGCCAGGGCAGCGCCAGCTCGTGGCCTACGCGGTGGCGCGCCCCGGGCAGCGCATCGAGGCCGATGCGCTGCGCGCCAGGCTGCGCGAGTTGCTGCCGGACCACATGGTGCCGGCCTGGATCGTCGACCTGCCCGAGCTGCCGCTGACGCGCAACGGCAAGGTCGACCGCGACGCGCTGCCCGAGCCGCAACGCGACGGCGCCGGCGCGCAGCCGCGCAACGATGCCGAGCGCCGGCTGTGCGCGATCTGGGCCGAGCTGCTCAAGCTCGACGCGGTCGCGGTCGACGCCGATCTGTTCGACCTCGGCGCGACCTCGCTGAGCATGGTGGCGGCCGCGGCTCGCATGCGCAGCGCGTTCGGCGTCAACGTCGACGTCGGCCTGCTGTTCGAGCAGACGACCATCGAAGGCCTGGTGCGCGAGCTCGGCCTCGACGACGCCAGCGGGCAGGGCAGCGCGGCCGCGCTGGTGCGCGTGTCGCGCGACGCGGGGATGGCGCTGTCGGCCTCGCAGCGCCGCATGTGGGTGCTGCACCATTTCGACCGCCGTGGCTCGGGCTACAACATGAGCGTGGCGCTGCGCCTGCGCGGCGCGCTCGACCTCGCCGCGCTGCAGCGCGCGCTCGACGCGCTGGTGCTGCGCCACGAGTCGCTGCGCACGCGCTTCGAGGCGGCAGAGCCCGAGCCGCTGGCGCGCGTCGAGCCGCCCACACCGGCGCGCCTGGAGCGCATCGAGTCCGGCGCCGCGACGCTGCAGGCGCGCGAAGCCGAGCTGCAGGAGCTTGCCGCCGCGCGCCTGGCCGAGCCCTACGCGCTGACACGCTTGCCGCTGCATCGGTTCGTGCTCGGCAGCGCCGACGGAACCCACCATCTGCTGGCCATCGGCATGCACCACATCGTCTGCGACCCGTGGTCGTGGACCGTGCTGCTGGCCGAGCTCGGCACCCTGTACGACGGCGGCGCACCAGCGCCGCGCGAGTTCGACTTCGCCGACGTCGCGGCGCGCCAGCGCGCCGCCGCGCCGGCGCTCGACGCGCTGCGGCGGCGCGCTGCCGCGGTGGTCGACGCCCCGGTGCTGGCGCTGCCGGTCGACGCCGG
>JAKAHP010000323.1 GCA_021825505.1 Pseudomonadota bacterium | reverse complement strand
GCCGCGCGCGGCGCGGCGCCGGCCGCGGGGCTGCGCGAATACCACCTCGAGGCCGAGCTGCTGTGGGCGTTCCGCCACGGCGGCGCGCAGGCGCCGGCCTACGGCAGCATCGTCGCCGGCGGCGCCAACGCCTGCATCCTGCATTACCGCGCCGGCGACGCGCCGCTGCGCGCCGGCGAGCTGTGCCTGATCGACGCCGCCTGCGAGCTCGACGGCTACGCCAGCGACATCACGCGTACCTTCCCGGTCGACGGCGTGTTCCGCGGCGCGCAGCGCGAGCTGTACGCCATCGTGCTCGAGGCGCAGGACGCCGCGCTGCGCGCGGTGCGCCCCGGGGCGCGCTTCGACGACCCGCACCAGGCCGCGCTGCGCGTGCTCGCGCAAGGCATGCTCGACACCGGCCTGATCGCGCGCGACACGGCGCCCGATGTCGACGCGGTGCTGGCCAGCGGCGCCTACCGGCGTTTCTACATGCACCGCACCAGCCACTGGATCGGCATGGACGTGCACGACTGCGGCGACTACGCCGAACCGGGCGAGGCGGTGACGCTGCTGCCCGACGGCAGTCGGCGCGTGCCGTCGCGCGTGCTGCGCGAGGGCATGGCGCTGACCATCGAGCCCGGGATCTACGTGCGCGCGGCCGACGACGTGCCGGCCGCGCTCCACGACATCGGCATCCGCATCGAGGACGACGTCGTCGTGCAGCCCGACGGCTGCGAGGTGCTGACCGCCGACGCGCCGAAGAGCATCGACGCGATCGAGGAGTGGATGCGCGCCTGAGCGCGCGCCGTCGCGGCGCGGCTCAGCGCGCCGGCCAGCCGCTCCACGGCGGTGCCAGCTCGTGGGCGATGCCGAACTGGTCGAGCACGCGCGCCAGGGTGTGGTCGACCATCTGCTCGATGCTTTGCGGGCGCTGATAGAACGCCGGCAGCGGCGGGAACACGATGCCGCCCATTTCGGTCACCGCGGTCATGTTGCGCAGGTGCGCCAGGTTCAGCGGCGTCTCGCGCACCATCAGCAGCAGCCGGCGCCGCTCCTTCAGGCAGACGTCGGCGGCGCGCGTCAGCAGGTTGTCCGACAGCGCGTGGGCGATCGCGCCCAGCGTGTTCATCGAGCACGGGGCGACGATCATGCCGTCGCTGGCGAACGAGCCGCTGGCGATGCTCGCGGCGACGTCGCCGATCGGGTGCGCGCGGTCGGCCAGCGCCTCGACCGCGCGGCGCTCGAGGTCGAGCTCGGCCTTGATGCTGAGCCAGCCGGCGGCGCTGACGACCAGGTCGGTGCGCACGTCGAGGTCGCGCAGCAACTGCAGCAGCCGCACGCCGTACACGGCGCCGGTGGCGCCGGTGATGCCGACCGTCAGGCGCATCGGCGCCTCAGCCCTTGCGCAGCAGATCGGCCAGTTCGCCGCTCTCGTACATCTCCATCATGATGTCGGAGCCGCCGACGAACTCGCCGCGAACGTAGAGCTGCGGAATCGTCGGCCAGTTTGCGTACTCCTTGATGCCCTGACGGATTTCCTCGTCGGCCAGCACGTTGACGCTGGCGTATTCGTCGAGACCGCAGGCCTTCAGGATCTGCGCAGCACGCCCGGAGAAACCGCATTGCGGGAACTGGGGCGTGCCTTTCATGAACAGCACGACGGTGTTGGACTTGACCAGCTGGTCGATGCGTTGTTGAACGTCGGACATGGAATCCTCGGCAGTGCTCGGAGTTCGCGGCACATGCCGCATCGCCCATTTTAATCGGCCGGTGAAATACCGTTTTCCGCAGCGTCGCGCAGGGGATTGGCCGGCGTTGCACGGCCGACGCTGACGCGCTCGATGCCAGCCAGGTCCTTCAGGCTGTGCACCTCGTGCAAGCCGGCAGCGCGCAGCAGCGCGCGCACCGCGTGCGCCTGGTCGTGGCCGTGTTCCAGCGCGAGCCAGCCCCCCGGGCGCAGATGTCGCGGCGCACCCCGCACGATGCGGCGCAGGTCGGCGAGGCCGTCGGAGTCGACGCGCGCGCCCACCAGCGCCAGCCTGGGCTCGAAGCGCAGCGCCGGCAGGTGCGGGTCGCCGGCGGCGACGTAGGGCGGGTTGGAGACGATCAGGTCGAAGCGCGGCGCGCCCGCCGGCAGCGCCGCGTACCAGTCGCCGCGCGCCAGGTGCACGCCGCGTCCGCGCGGCAGCAGCGCGCAGGCGTTGGCGCGCGCGACCTCGAGCGCCGCGGCGCTGGCGTCGACCGCCCACACCTCGAGCCCGGGAAGCTCGTGCGCCAGCGTCACCGCGACGGCGCCGCTGCCGGTGCCCAGGTCGAGCAGCGTGGCCGCGCCCGCCGCGTGGGCCAGCGCGAACTCGACCAGCAGCTCGGTGTCGGGGCGCGGCACCAGCACCTGCGGTCCGACTTGAAAGCGCAGGCCGTGGAACTCGCGCCAGCCGAGCACGTAGGCCAGCGGCTCGCCGGCGCGCAGCCGCGCGGCGGCCGCGTCCAGGCGCTGGCGCGTCGCGGCGTCGAGTTCGCGCTCCGGGTGCGCGATCACCGTCGCATGCGCGATGCCGGCCAGCTCGCGCAGCAGCGCCAGCGCGTCGACGCGCGCCAGCGTGCAGTCGCGCAGCCAGTCGCCGATCGTGCCAGGCGCCTGCTCGATCACGACTGGCCCAGCGCGGCGAGCTGCTCGGCCTGGTGCTCGGCGTGCAGCGCGTCGAGCAGTTCGTCGAGGTCGCCGTCAAGTATGGCGTCGATGCGGTGCAGCGTCAGGTTGATGCGGTGATCGGTGACGCGGCCCTGCGGCACGTTGTAGGTGCGGATGCGGTCCGAACGGTCGCCGCTGCCGACCAGGCTGCGCCGCTGCGCCGCCTCGCGCTCGTGCGCCTGCTGGCGCACGCGCTGCTGCAGGCGCGCGGCGAGCACTTCGAGCGCGCGCGCCTTGTTGCGGTGCTGCGAGCGGTCGTCCTGGCATTCGACGACCAGCCCGGTGGGCAGGTGGGTCACGCGCACCGCGCTGTCGGTCTTGTTGATGTGCTGGCCGCCGGCGCCCGAGGCGCGGAAGGTGTCGATGCGCAACTCGGCCGGATTGAGCGCGACCGCGGCCTGCGCGTCGGGCTCGGGCAGCACTGCGACGGTGGCCGCGCTGGTGTGGATGCGTCCCTGCGCTTCGGTGGCCGGAACGCGCTGCACGCGGTGCCCGCCCGATTCGAACTTGAGGCGCCCGTAGACGCCGTCGCCGCTGATGCGAACGATCGCTTCGCGCACGCCGCCGAGGTCGCTGGCGGTGTGGCCGAGCATCTCGCAGCGCCAGCCGCGCGCTTCGGCGTAGCGCAGGTACATGCGCAGCAGCTCGGACGCGAACAGCGCCGATTCCTCGCCGCCGGTGCCGGCGCGCACTTCGACGAAGGCGGCGCGCCGGTCGTCGGGGTCGCGCGGCAGCAGCGCGCGCTGCAGCTCGGCGTC
>JAKAHP010000322.1 GCA_021825505.1 Pseudomonadota bacterium | reverse complement strand
GGCGCAGCGCCTGCGCCGCTTCGCGCCAGTGCGCCGGCAGCTCGGTGCACAGCCAGGCGCGCGGCAGCTGCGGCGCGGCGATCGCCGCGGCCTGCAGCGCCGGCAGCGAGAACGACGACAGCAGCGGCGGCTGCGGCGAGTTCGCCCACAGGCGTGCCGCGGCCGTCGCGATGCGCCGGCCCCAGTCGGCCTGGCGCGCGCTGTCGGCGTCGGTGTCGGGCTTGATTTCGAGATTGACGGTCAGCGCATGCCGCGCGGTGGCGTCGGCCAGTGCCTGCAGCGTCGGCACGCCCGCCGGCAGCGCGCTGCAGGCGCGCGCGCTGGCGCGGCCCTGCTGGCCCGTGGTGCGCTTCAGGTCGTCGTCGTGCAGCAGGAAGGGCACGCCGTCGGCGCTGAGCTTGACGTCGCATTCGAAGGCGCGCAGCCCGGCGCGGCGTGCGGCGTCGAAGGCCTGCAGCGTGTTCTCGGGGCCCCAGGACGCGCCGAGGCGATGCGCGATCAGCATCATGCGTGGGCGTAGCCCGCGCGCACCGCGCTCATTCGCCGCATTGCGCCTTCATGCGGTCGAGTTCGGCGTAGGTGATGGTGTGGCCGCCGGCGGCGCGGATCGCCTGCACCATGCACGGCGAGGTCGCGCTCATCTGCAACTCGCCGGGGTCGACCGGCAGGCCGTTGCGGCGCAGATGCAGCAGCGTCAGCACGATCGCGAGCACGGCCAGGCCGAGCACGACGCCGAACAGGCCTTGCAGATGCACATTGGTGCGGCGGGGTGTCGGTGCGGCCATCGATCAGCCTTGGCGCAGCGCGGGGTTCAGCGTGTACACGCCGGTCAGCGCCGCGCTGGCCAGCACGTGGCCGTCGATCGCCGCGCGCACCTGCGCGCCGGTGAAGGCGCCGTCGACCGGGCAATGCGCGATGTCGAGCGCGTACAGCGTGAACGTGTAGTGGTGCAGCAGCGTGTCGTTCCACGGCGGGCACGGACCGTCGTAGCCGTAGTACGGGCCTTCCATGTCCTGGTCGCCGCGGAACCACGCGGTGTAGTCGTTGATGCCGTGGCGCGGCGCCGGGCCGGGCAGCGCCGGCTTGCCGCGCGGCGTGACCCCCGAGCACATGCTGGCCGCGGCGATCTCGCGCCAGTCGGGCGGGATGTCGACCAGCACCCAGTGGAAGAAATCGACGCGCGGCAGCTCCGCCGGAACGACCTGGCCGTCGCGGTTGACGTGCTCGGCCGAGCTCGGCACGTCGGGGTCGTGGCAGATCAGCACGAAGCTTCGCGTGCCTTCGGGGGCCTCGCTCCAGGCCAGCTGCGGGTTGCGGTTGTCCGACAGCGCGACGTGGCCGACCGCGGCCGGCTTGCAGAACGCGAATTGGGGCGGGATCGCCTGGTGGTCGGCGAAGGACTGGCTGCTCAGGCGCATGGCGGTCTCCAGGCGGAACGCGGTGACGGCGCGGGCCGCAAGCGCCCGCAACCCGCTGAACTTTAACCGACACGCTGCCCATGCGCCTAGCGTCGCTGTCATGCGGCGTCACCGCCGTGTCATGCTTGTGTCGATAGACTATGTGGCCTGCCGCACGGCAGCCGCCCGCCCCCATCCCGATGTCGCTCGACCTGCAACGCCGCCTGAACGTGCCCGTGCCGAACCGGCGCGACCTGATCGCGTTGCCGCTGATCCTGGCGCTGTTCTTCATTGTCAGCCACGCCGGGCACCAGATGGCGGCGCCCTACCGCATCGGCCAGAGCGTGCCGATCTCGCTGTCGCCGGCCATGCTGCCCGAGTACGGGCTGTATACCGTGCTGCGCATGCTCGCCGCGCTGGTCGTGTCGCTGGTGTTCACCGTCGTCTACGCCTGGCTGGCAGCGCACAACCGCTACGCGGAACGCATCCTGATTCCGGCGCTCGACGTGCTGCAGTCGGTGCCGGTGCTCGGCTACCTGTCGATCACCGTGACCGGCTTCATCGCGCTGTTCCCGGGAAGCCTGTGGGGCGTGCAGATGGCGGTGATCTTCGCGGTGTTCACCGGCCAGGCCTGGAACATGGCCTTCGCGCTGTACCAGGGCATGAAGACGTTGCCGCGCGACCTGCAGGAGGCGGCGACGCTGTACCGCCTCAACGCCTGGCAGCGCTTCTGGAAGCTCGAGCTGCCGTTTTCGATGCCGGGGCTGCTGTGGAACACCATGATGTCGATGTCGGGCGGCTGGTTCATGGTCGTCGCGTCGGAGGCGATCATGGTGTCGGGGCAGCCCGTCACGGTGCCCGGCATCGGCTCGTACATCGCGCGCGCGATCGCGCTGCGCGACCTCGGCGCGATCGGCTGGGCGATCGGCGCGATGGTTTTCATCATCCTGCTTTACGACACATTGCTGTTCCGCCCGATCGTGGCCTGGGCCGACAAGTTCAAGCTCGAGCTGACCGCGTCGTCCGACGCGCCGACCTCGTTCGTGCTCGACTTCATCCGGCGCACCCGCGTGATCCAGCTGCTCGGCGTGCTGCCGACCTGGGTGTGGGAGCTCAGCGTGCGCCTGAGCCCGCGCGTCGGGCGCGCGACGCCGGCGTCGCCGCGCCTGCTGCGCTTGGGCGACGCGGTGTTCTACGCGGCGCTGGCCGTGTTCGCGCTGTGGGCCGTGGTCACCCTCGGCCAGGTGCTGCCGCGTGACTTCGGCTGGCCGCTGGTCGGGCATGTGGTCTGGCTCGGCGTGCTGACCGCTTTCAAGGTGCTGGTGCTGGTCGTGCTGTCGGCGCTGGTGTGGGTGCCGATCAGCGTCTGGATCGGCCTGCGCCCGGCGTGGGCCGCGCGCGTGCAGCCGCTGGCGCAGTTCCTCGCCGCGTTCCCGGCCAACCTGCTGTTCCCGCTGTTCGTGATCGCGATCGTGCGCTGGCACTTGAACGTCGACGTGTTCACCGCGCCGCTGATGATCCTGGGCAGCATGTGGTACATCGTGTTCTCGGTGGTCGGCGCTGCCTCGGCGATTCCCACCGACATGCGCGAGGCGGCGACCAACCTCGGACTGCGCGGCTGGCTGCTGTGGCGGCGCCTGTACCTGCCGGCGATCTTCCCTGGCTTCGTCACCGGCGCGATCACCGCGTCGGGCGGAGCGTGGAACGCCAGCATCGTCGCCGAAGTCGTCAGCTGGGGGCACAACACGCTGGTGGCCGACGGTCTCGGCGCGTTCATCACCCAGGCTACCGCAGCCGGCCGCGGCGCCGACATCGCACTCGGCGTCGGCGTCATGTCGGTGTACGTGACGGTGGTCAACCGCCTGTTCTGGCGGCGCCTGTACGAGATGGCGACGCGGCGCGTGCGCCTGGACTGAAAGCGAAGGAGATTCCGCAATGGCCGCGATACCCCAGGACGCCGACGGCGCGCTCGACATCTTCCGCGTCGAGCATGTGCGCAAGTCGTTCAAGGCGCCCGACGGCAACGAGCTGCTGATCCTCGAC
>JAKAHP010000038.1 GCA_021825505.1 Pseudomonadota bacterium | reverse complement strand
CGATCTCAGGCAGCGAGGCTGGCGGCGAGCGCGACGGAGCCCAATCGGATCCAGATGGAACTGCCCGGAATGGCCACGGATGAATGCGGTCGGTGCAATTTCATGATGCTCGGGATCGCCCGTTAATGATGGTCACGGTGGCCATTAAAGCACAGGCAATCGGTCGTAACGCCGCAGCAGGAATGGCCTGTGAAATAGTTGGCACGCCTGCGGTGGGCTGTGTTGTGCTCATGCAACAGGCAGCGAATGCGGCGTCAGGCACGCTGCAGGCCGCCGCCAACTCATGGCCAGGACGGCTTGCAAGTGCGGGTGGACACATGTCCGCGGTGCTTGCCGCAACAAATCGATGTCAAAAAGAAAAATTCGCGTGAATAATGCGTATGCCCTCGAGCAGGGCCGGGCAGCGCGCGGGCGCAAGGGCGCGGCGCTCTGCATCGACGACACCGTGAGAACAACGACAAGCAACCAATAGGGGCGGATCAAACGATGAAAATGCACCGTATGACGGCACTTTCCCTGGCGCTGGGTGGCGCGCTGCTGCTGGCCGGTTGTGGCGGCGGAGGCGGCGGAGGCGGCAGCGCACCGTCGAGCGTCTCGATGAGCGTGACGCCGACCCTGGGCTACTTTTTCAGCGGCACCGTCACCGTGACCGATGCCAGCGGCAACACGGTCGGTACCGGCAGCGTGAGCAATGGTGCGGTGCAGTTGCAGGTGCCCGCCAGCTACAACGGCGCCACGCTGATCGTCAAGGTCAGCGGCGGCAGCTACTGGGACGAAGCGCTCAAGCAGCAGGTCACGCAGACGCAGCCGCTGTACGCGCTGATTCCGTCGTTCAGTTCAGCGGCCAACACCGTCGCGGTGAACCCGTTGACCAACGCCGCCGCGGCGATGCTGCTGCAAAGCAACGGCACGCTGCCGGCGAACACCACCGCCAGCGCCGTGGTGCAGGCCAACAGCACGCTGGCCGCCCTGGTCGGCCTGGCCGGCGTCGACATCGTCAGCACCGTGCCCAGCCCGATCAAGTCGGCCGCCGACCAGCTCAGCGGCACCGCGCCGGCCGACCTGGTCGAGGCCAAGCTCGCCGCGCTGGCCTTCCTGGCGCAGCAGAACGGCACCAGCGCCGACAGCGAAGCCGCCAGTCTGGCGCAACAGGTCGCCAACTCGGTGGCGGGTGCGGCGACGATCGTCGACAGCGCGTCGCTGGGCAACGCTGCGGCCAGCCTCAACACCGCAACCAGCGCCGCGGTGGCGGTGCTGGCTGGCGACGACCCGACGGTCGAGCAGAGCCTCGACAGCAGCGCCTACCAGGCCGTGTCGGGCACACTGCCGCCCGCGGTGCAGACGGCGATCACCAACGGCAGCACCTCGCCGCTGCTCGGTGAAGTGGCGTCCGCCAAGACCTTCTTCGCGGCGCTGCGCTCCGGCGTGCTGCCCTACTCGAACCCGCTGACCGGAACCGGCGTGCTCGACGTGCAGGCGCCCAAGCTCGGCCAGGAACTGGCGCCGCTCGGCCAGGGTGTCAACGGCGTGCACGAGCTCGCCGAGCTGATCAAGCTGACCTCCGATTTCTACAACAGCACGACGCCCAACGTGCCGTGCATGCCGGGCACCAACACCAACAGCACCGTTTGCATACTGCCCCAGAGCAACGGGGAGACCCTGACCCTGACGTTTGTCACGAAGACATCAACCTCGAATACCGTCACGGGCACGTGGAACTGGGCGCTGTCGAACGGCCCTACCGGCACGATGCAGGTGACGCGGCCGACGCAGCCGACCAGCAGCTCCCTGCTGACGATCGTCGCCAACGGCGAGCTCGACGCGTCGACGCCTTCGGGCAGCTACACCCAGGTCGGCACCGGCAACGCGACGAAGATCACTTGCCAGAACCCGATGCAGCCGCTGACGGTCAACGTGCCGTTGGGCACTGCGACGGCCAGCTCGACCCTGACCGCGCAAGTGCAGGGTGATGTCAGCGACATGGTCGCCGACAACGTCAGCGGCTTGAAATCCTGCTCGGGCTTCAGCCCCGACATGGCGCTGCACTTCGGCGACAGCAGCAACACGCCGGGCCAGCTCACCGTCAACCAGAGCGATCCGACGCAGGACACGCTGAACGTCACGGCAAGCCTGCTGACCCGCGACTTCACGCTGCAGGGCTCGCTGCTGATCCCGTCGCAGCTGTCCAGCGCGACCCCCGGCGCCGTGGTGCCCACCGGCACCCCCGTGGTGCTCGACGCCAGCGTCGGCACCGCGGGCCTGCAATACGTCGACGCGTCGAACACGCTGGCGCCGGAGAACGGCTCCACCGCCGCCGGCTACACGCTGCTCAACGGCGAGCTCAAGGCCAGCGCCAACCTGGGCAGCGGCGTCAGCAGCTATGACCCGCAGGCCGCGGCCAGCGCCAGCAACAACCTGACCACCTCGGTCACGTTCACCGGCCAGGTGTTCGACAGCGCGACCGACCCGGGGCTGAAGCTGCAGCTCGGCTGGGGCCGCAGCTGGAGCGCCAGCGTGGGCAACTACGCCGATACCCTGTCGCTGGGCTACTACGACCTGCCCGACAACCTGACGATCACCGCAGCCGCATCGGCGACCGAGCCGAACGCGCAGCTCACGCAAGTGACGCTGACCGCGGGCAACGGCGTCAGCGCGACCTGGCAGCCGGGGCAGGCGAGCACGACGGTGAAGGATGGCTCCGACACGGTCGGCACCCTCAGCGGTGGCCGCGTGACCTACGTCGACGGCAGCTACCAGTCGGTGTACTGAGCCCGTGCCGCGCCGCATCGCCCGCGCACTGCTGTGCTGCGCGGCGGCGGCGGGGTCGCCCGCCTGGGGCAGCAGCCTGCTGCAGGTGTTCGATCCCGCCGCCGCGCCTGACGCGCCGCACGCCGTCGTGCTGCACGCCGGAGCCTTCGCCGCCGACGACATGGTGCCGCTGCGCCAGTTCGCCTCGAGCAACTGGCCGGCGGACTACCGCACCCGGGCCGGCACCAACCTGGCGCTGGCCGATGCGCGCGTCGACTTCGGCGCGGTGACGCACGGCGTCGAGGTCGGCGTGTTCTACCGGCAGGACTGGCTGGCGCACGCCAACCGCGACACCGTCGACGCCTACGTGCTGAACCAGCGCGACGCGCTGGCGTCGCAGAACCGCAGCTACGCCATCGATTACCGGTTGCGCGGCTTCAGCGCGCGCGGCGTGCGCGTGGGCTACGGCGGCGGCGTCGCGCTGGCCGGCGGCGCGCTGCGCGTGGGCGCGTCGTTGTCGCTGCTGCGCGCCACGCGCCTGCTCGACGACTCGGCGCAGGGCGCGCTGAGCACCGCCGCCGGCAGCGGCAGCCTGAGCGGCCAGCGCACGCGCTGGGACAGCGCCGCGCAGCCGGTGGCGACCAGCAGCAGCTTCAACGCCTTCATTCCGCCGTATGCGCAGGGCGTGCCGGTCGGGCAGGGCTGGGGCGTCGACCTTGGCGCCGATTGGAGCCGCGGCCGCGTCACGCTGAGTTTTGCCGCCGACGACCTCGGTGCGCGCATCCGCTGGTCGAACATGCCGCTGATCGTGCAGGACGTCGCCGGGCTGAGCGTGCCCTACGCCAACCCCCGCGGCAACCCGTCGGTCTCCGGCGTCAACCTCTACCGTCCGTACACACTGCGCCTGGATCCCAAATACCGCGCCGTCGCCAGCGTCGCGCTGGCGCGTGTCACGCTCGTGGCCAGCGCCGAGGAGCAAGCCGGCTACGTGCTGCCGCAGCTGGCGCTGCGCGGCGCCATCGCGCGTGGCTGGGACGGCGAGATCGGCTACGAATCGCGCTTCGGCTCGGTCGGCGTGGCGCTGCGCCACGGCGCCTTCGCATTGGCGCTGCGCAGCGACCGCCTGAACCCGTCCGACAGCCGGGCGCTGGGTCTCAGTCTCGACTGGAGCGCGCGTTTCTAGTCGGCGCGCGCGCCAGGCAGTCACCCGCCGTCGCCGCATGGGGCGGTGGCGTCCGCGGCGGCGAGTCCCGGTCGGTACTCGCCGGGCCGCGCGTGCGCGCCAAGCAACGCCACATCTTTATCATGCCCGATACCACTGGTGTAATGCGCCAGAATCGGCGACGATGTGAAATGACGACAAAACGCAGCATCAAGATACCTGCCATGCCACGTTCTGCACGCTGCTTCGAGGCCGCTGCCACGGCTGTGTCGGCAAGGCGCCGCAGGGCGGCGGCCGGGTTCACACTGATCGAATTGATGATTACCGTCGCGGTGGTGGGCATTCTCGCGGCGATCGCGATTCCGGCCTACAACAAATACGTGCTGCGCGGTTACGTGCACGCGGCGCAGGCGGCGATGATCGCCCAGGCCGCGTCGATCGGGCAGTACGCGCAGGACAATCAGAAATACCCGGCCGCGTGCATCAGCCCGCTGACGCTGAACAACTTCACGCTGAGCTGCAGCAGCGACAACACCGCGTCGCCGCCGACTTACACCATCAGCGCCACCGGCAGCGGGCCGGCCGCCGGCTTCACCTTCAAGCTCGACCAGGCCGGCACCAAGACCACGACCAGCGTGCCGTCGGGGTGGACGCTGACCAGCAGCTGCTGGGTGTCGAACGCCGCGGGCGACTGCGCCTTCCAATGAACGCGCCGGCCGCCTCCGCCCCTCGCTCACGCGTGCCGTGCCGCCGCGGCGGCGGCTTCACGCTGCTCGAGCTGCTGGTCGTGATCGTCATCGTGGCGATTATCGGCACGCTGGCGCTGCCGTCGTTCCTGGCGTCGATCCGCAGCCAGCACGACACCGATCTGGTGACCAAGCTGGCGCAGGACATCGCGTGGGCGCGCGGCGACGCGATCGCCGGCTGGACCGTGAGCCTGACGCTCAACGCCGACGGCAGCTGGAGCGTGGCCGACAACGCGCCGGGTGCGACCAGCGCGGCGCTGGCCGAGCATTCGCTGAGTACCGCGCAGCTCAACGCCGATGCGCCGGGGGCCAGCTGCGCGGTGAGCGACTGCGCCGGCTCGACGTCGAGCTCGTGCGCGGCCACGCTGAGCTTCGACGCAATGGGCATGGTCAGCGGCGCGCCGGCCGGGGTGCTGAGCTATGCCAACGGCGCGACCCACAGCAGCCTGCAGATCTTCAGTTCAGGCGTCGTCGTGGAGAACCCCTGCCATGCGTCGTGACCTCGCTTTTCGTGCACGCCGGCGCCAGCGCGGCGTCGGCCTGATCGACGCCCTGGCCGCGATGCTGGTGTTCTCGTTCGGCCTGCTGGCGCTGGCCGAGCTGTACATGAACGCGCTGGTGGTGCCGGTGGGCGATCAGCAGGTGGTCGCGCTGCAGAACCAGGCGCAGAGCCTGATGTCGATGCTGCAAAGCGACCCGTCCGCCGTGCCGTCGCTGTCGGTCAGCGCGGTGAACAGCGCCTCAGGCATGCCGAGCTGGCTGCAGGACTGGTTCAACCAGAGCGCCGCGCAGTTGCCCGGGCTGACGGTGACCATCGCCACCGGCGCCGACGCGGCAGGCAACGCCTGTTCGTCGACCTCGTGCGGCATCACACTGACCCTGGCCTGGACGCAGGGCGCACAGACACGTTCGCAGGTATTCAATGGCCAGGTCGGCTTCCATTCCTGAACGCGGCGCCGCGCAACGCGGCGTGACGCTGATCGAGCTGCTGGTCGGGCTCGCGGTGGCGGCGATCATGTCGCTGGTGATCGCGCTGACGTTGGGGTATTCGTTCAGCAACAACCGCAACGTCGTCGACTCGGTGCAGAGCAACGACGGCAGCCGCGTGGCGCTGACCCTGCTGTCGCGCGACATCGCCAGCGCCGGCTTCATGCTCGGCGGCGCGCAGTCGGCGTGCAACGCCACGCTGAGCTACGACAGCAAGCTGGGGTCGACCTACAGTCCGATGTTCGCGGCGTGGGCCGTCGACCAGGCCAGCGGCTCGGCGCCGCCGCTGGCGATGAGCGGGCAGACCGGGTCGCCGCAGACCTTCGATTACCCGAGCAGCGCCAGCGTCACCGCGGGCAACAAGACGCAGGCGCTGCTGCTGACCGCGGCCGGCTCGATGGCCGACGTGGCGGCCTCGGGCGGCGCCGCGGTGGCGTCGCCGTTCGCCACGGCGGCGTTCGGCAACTGGGGGACGTCGCTGGCGGCGATGAACACGCCGACCGCGCTGTACGTCTCGTTCGGCGCGACGCCGCCCAGCGTGGGCGACACCGCGCTGGTGCATGTGCCGCTGTCGGACGGCAGCGTCAACGCAACGCTGTGCCTGCGCGTGCGAGTGACGGCGGTGGGCACGGCGTCGATCGACAGCACCAACTCCAACTACATGCCCAGCGGCGGCTACCCGGCGCTGGCGACCAAGGCGGCGGCGCTGTTCCCGTCGCTGCCGACGGTCTACCTGAGCAATCTGCAGCACGCCCAAGTGATCGACCTCGGCAGCGGCGCGAGCAGCCTGCAGGTGGTGCAGTACTGGATCGACGACAGCAACGGCTACCCGGTGCTGATGCGCGGCACCTACAACGCGCTCGACGACACCTGGACCGGCGGGCAGGCGATCGCGCCGGGCGCGGTGAGCCTGCAGGCGCTGTTCGGCACGGTGCCGATCGGCTCCGTCGGCACCGCGCCGACCTGGCGCGCGTGGTCCGACGTGACCCCGGGCAGCGAGCAGGTGGTGGCGGTGGCGATCGCGCTGGTGGTGCGCTCGCTGCACGACGACGCGGCCTATACCGCGCCGGCGACGATCACCGTGCCGCAGCCGGCCAGCGGCCTGGCCGCACCCGACGCGTTCGCCGACTACGTCGTGCAGGCCGGCGAAACGCATCGCCACTACAACGTCTACACGCTCACCGTGTGGCTGCGCAACTCATGAGGACGCCGTCGATGCCCACGTCGTTTTCGCGCCAGCGCCAGCGCGGGTCGATTCTGCTGTATTCGCTGGTGGCGCTGCTGCTGATGTTCCTCGGCGTGCTGTTCGCGCTGCGCGGCTCGCTGAACGACACCGCGCTGACCGACCACTATTCGCAGCGGCAGAAGAACCTGCAGGCCAGCGACCTGGCGTTGCAGAGCATCCTCAGCACCGACCTGGCGCCATACGCTGCCGCGGCCAACGAGCTGGAGGTGGCCGCCAGCGGGCAGAGCTGGTTCTACAACGCGCAGCCGACGCAGATGGTCGACGCCAGCGACGCGGCGGCCTACTGGCGCAGCTGCATCGCCACCGCCTCGGGCGGCTCGTCGTCGGGCAGCGGCTGGTCGGGTACGACCACGCCGACCTGCGCGCAGCTGCCCACGCTGGCCGGCGGGCAGACCGCGTGGTTCTTCGTGCAGCCCACCGGAGTCACCGACGGCGCGGGCTGCGGCACCAGCGGAATGACAGCGGTGTATTACGACATCTGGATCCACACTGCCGATCCGCGCAGCCAGGTCTGGGCCGATACCGAATCGGTCTACCGGCTGTGCGTGTCGTCGTGAAGCGCACGCCCGGGAGGTAGCACGATGCACGCGAACCGCAAGCTCTGGCCCTGGCTGGGCGCACTGATGCTGGCGCTGCACGCAGCCGCCGCGATGGCCGGCGGCAACATCGTCAGCGAGGATTTCACCGGGGCGTCGACTACCAACAGCTGGACGGCGATCAACGGAGCCTGTTTGACCGCCGGCAACAGCAGCAGTGCGAGCAACGGCGGAATACCCGCGTGTGCAGGGCTTGCCTATTACCAGAGCGGATTGCCGCAGATCGGAATGGCCAGCGGCGGCGACACCCCTGGCACCGGCGCGCTGCGCCTGACCAATGGCGGTTCGCAAGGTCGCAACGAGAATGGCGCCATATTCTCGAACTGGACTTTTCCATCGAACCAGGGTTTGCAGGTTACGTTCACCACGTACACATATGGGGGCAACGGATTCGGCAACAACTCTGGTGAGGCGTCGGGTGCCGACGGCATTGGTTTCTATTTGATGGATGGTGCCACCAACCCCAACCTGGGCGCGTTCGGGGGTAGTCTCGGCTACAGTTGTTCGAACGTTAATGCGGTGTACAATGGCATGATCGGTGCGTACCTCGGGTTGGGTATCGACGAATACGGAAATTTCTCGAATTCCGGCGATAACACGGCCACCGGCGCAGGTCCAGCGCCGGGGGATATCGTGTTGCGTGGCGGCGGAAATATAAACTGGTCGTATCTCACTGCACATTATCCGGCTTATTACCCGAGCTCATTGAGCAGCTCCGATCAGACCAACGCGGTGCAGACGACCTGCTCGAGCGGCACGTTGTGGGACTTCAGCAACCCGTCGAGCCCGCAGCAGGTCTCGGTGGCGGCGACGCAAACGAGCACGCCATACAGCTGTGCGACGCACACGACGACCACGACGAGCTACACGACGAGCTACAAGGATCTGCTCAGCCAGTTCGGCTCCTACTATCCCTCGATCCACTCGAGCAGCAGTTCGACCCACCCCGATTCGAGTTCAGCAGCGGTCGGCGTCAACGACACCTGCACCAGCGGCTACCTGTACTACTACTCGGGAAAGAATAAGTGGTCGAAGGTTTCGCCCACGCAAAGCTACACCTGCGCGACGAGCACCAGCACGAACACGACGACGACCACGACCTATGCCGATCTGACCGGGGTCAACAGCACCTATTACCCGAGCACGCTGAGTTCGAATCTGCAGACGCAGGCGGTGCAGAACACCTGCAGCGCGGGCTATCTATACGATTATTCGCAAAGCGGTTCGCTGCCCGACTACAACTTCATCAACCATTGGCCAGTCAGCGGGAAGATTTATTCACAGGAGAACAATTCGGGCGCGACGCGAACCGCGGCCACCGCGATCACCTACAAGCTGATCATCGCGCCCAACGGTCAGCTGACTCTGTCGTACGACTACGGCAACACCGGCACCTTCGCCGACCTGATTCCGCAAAGCGCTGACGTGTTCATCACCTCGTCGAACGGGCCGCTTCCCGGCTCGTTCCGCTTCGGCTTCGGCGCATCGACTGGCGGCGGCAGCAACGTGCACGAGATCACCTGTTTCGAGGCCAGCCCGGCGGCGCGCACCACCGGGGCGCCGTTCGTGCCGATCTCGATAGCGTCGAGCGGCTCGTACGCGTACACGCTCAACAGCAACCCCAGCCCGGTGCAGGGGTTGGTGCAGGCGTACACGGTGCAGTCCGGCGGCACCACCGCGTCGACGCCGTCGTGGGAGGCCGGCGCGCTGATGTCGACCTACCGCACGACGCCGGTGTCGAGCTCGACGCCGACTGCGTCGCGCCTGTACTCGACGGCCTCCGACGGCACCACGGTGACGCCGCTGGTCAGCCTCGACGGCGCGGCGTTCGGCTCGATCTCGAGCAGCGCGGCGACCTGCCTGGGCAGCACCACGACGATGGCGACGACGACGCTGAACCAGGCCGAGTACAACATCGTCAACTACACGGTGAACCCGAGCTACACTTGGTCGGGCATGCCCAGCAGCTGCGCCAGCTACCTCGGCACGCGCCTGTCGGGCAGCTACCTGGCGGCGTTCTCCACCGACGACTCCGGGCTGGTGCTGGGCGCGCCGGCCACCGCGGCCGACTTCGCGCTCACCGGTTACACGACCTGGGCGTCGTCGCTGAAGACGCGCTCGACCACGCTGCTGTTCACCAACAACGACGGCTTCCTGTATTCGGTCGACGCCTCCACCGGCGCGCTGAACTGGGGCTGGATGCCGCGCCCCTTCGTCGCCCAGCTGCAGAACTACAGCGGCTTCTACCAGCAGGACAACTTCGGCGGCAAATTCGTCAACGTCGACGCCTATGATGGCAGCGCGTGGGCGACCTACCTGATCGGCAGCGCGCAGCAGGGCGGGCTGTGGTGGGACCTGAAGCTGTCGAGCGCCGCCGGCGCGGCGCCGCAGCCGTCGGCCGTGCTGCCGATCAACCTGCCGTCGGCGCTGGCCGGCGCCAGCTACCCCTCGGCCAACTACACGCTGGGCGGGGTGTCGCCGACGGTGCAGGAAGCGCCGGTGGTGCGCACCATCGGCACCCGTCAGTACGCGGCGTTCATCGTCAACACCGGCTCGGGCAGCTCGACCGCGAGCTATCTGGTCGAGTTCGACGTGTCCGTTGGCGTGCCCTCCGGCACCGCGCTGGGCTCGAGCTACGTGGCGCAGATTCCGGCGGCCTCGATCGGCGGCAGCGGCAACTACGTGAGCAGCAACCTCTACCTCGACGCCAGCAGCGGCGCGCTGGAGTTCGGCACCACCGGCGGGCGGCTGTACCAGATGCCCTTCACCGGCAACGCCAGCACCGACGTCGGGCTGATCGGCACGCTGGGCACCGCGCACGACACCACCGACCCGGTGCTGTACGTCGGCGGCAGCGCGATCAATGGCTACCCCTACACCTGGGCCGCGAGCGTGCCCGAGGTGACGGTGTTCGGCATAGGCGCGCGCGGCTGGCAGCCGCTGTGGGCCACGAGCAACGCGCAGGGCTACGCGGCGGGTTCCTCTGCCGGCAGCTGGACCAACTCGAGCACGGTGACCACGCTGACCGCGGGCTCGGTGATCAGCGACATGCCCACGGTGATCGGCGGCGTCCTGTCCATTCCGGTGTACGTGCCGCCCAGCGCCGGGCAGGCCGCGTGCAACGTCAACGGCAACGGCTTCGAGGACTATTTCGGGGTCACCACCGGCAAGTTCCCCGCCGGGCTGATCACCGATGCGTCGGGCAATGCGGTCACCGGGGCCACCTCGCTGGGGCTGGGGCAGGCCTACACCATCAACGCGGCGAACTCGAGTTCGGGGCTGCTCGGATTCGGCGGCTCGTCGAGCAGCGGCTCGCCCGGCAGTGCGCTGGTGTTCCAGAACGCGTCGCTGAACCGCCCGGTGCAGTGGCGCGTGCATTGAGCTTCAGCGCGAGGAGACGAGCATGGACGAGCCGGCCCCGCTGATCTCGACCCGCGCCACCGACGGCGACGCCGCCGCCGAGGTGCACCGCATCGTGCAGCGCCTCGACGCGCGTCTGGCCGAGCTGCCGGTGCTGCCCAGCATGCTGGTGCAGCTGGCCGCGCTCGACCCCGAGCAGCCCGACTATTTCGATCGCGTGCTGGCGCTGGTCAACGCCGACCCCGGCTTCGCGGTGCGGCTGCTGCGCCTGGCCAACGCTGCCGGGCAGCAGAACACGCAGACTTCGCGCGCCATCGAATCGACCACCGCGGCCCTGATCAAGGTCGGCGCGCGTGCCGCGGTCGAGCTGATGCTGACCGCGCACGCCGCACGCATCTTCCCGGCACGGCTCGACTGGCAGCGCGACCTGTGGATGCACTCGATCCTGGCGGCGCATTTCATGCGACGGCTGGCGCCGTTCGTGCGCGACTATCCGCTCGACATGAACGAGGCCTACCTCGCCGGGCTGCTGCACGACATCGGCCGCTTCCTGCTGTTTCTCGAGGCACCGGAGCCGTTCCGCGAAGTCGGCGAGGGCGACTGGGATACGCCGCAGGCGTTGCTCGCGGCCGAGCACGGCTGTTGCGGGTACACCCACGCCGACCTCGGCGCCCTGGCGCTGGGCAAATGGGGCGTGGGCGAGACGCTGGCGCTGGTGGCGCGCGACCATCACCGCGACAGCGGCGCGCACAGCGGCCAGCAGCGCGCGCTGCTTGAACTGCTGCGCGACGTCGACTGGCTGGCGCTGCGCGTGGCGCGCGACGGCACCGCGTGGTTCGAGCAGCCGCTCGAGGCCATCGACGCGCAGCTGGGCGCGCACATGGTCAGCCACTACCGCGGCGACCTCACGCACCGGCTCAACGTGTTGCGCCAGGCCGCGGGCGAGGCGCTGCGCCTGGCCGCGGCGCTCGGCGTCGGCTGGGAGCTCAGCGCGGGTGCGCCGTCAGCACCCGCGTGAGCGGGGTGTCGCCGACGCGGCAGCCCGGGCGCACCGCGCTGACGACGAAGGCCTGCGGGTGGCCCTGCACCTCGACGTAGATCGGGTCGCCGGGGCGGAACATGTCCTCGTCGGCGACGATCAGGCACGTGCCGTCGGCGTGCGGGAACACCTTGGCGTTGAGCGGGTAGCGGCCTTCGCGGTCGTAGCTGGCGCGCTGGCGCGACGCGCGCACCACGCCGCGCCGGTCCAGCTCTGACGCGGAGCCACGCTGCAGCATGCGGTCGACGACGTGGTTGTCGACGTTCCTGCGAATCAGGTCTTCGTCCTCGACCCAGATTTTGGTGGTGGTTTTCATCTCCCCTTTCTTGTACCCTATTGCGCCCCCGAAATCGCGGCACTATTTCACGTATTGGACACCTGTGATCGAGTTCGATCCGTTCAAAACCGCCAGCGAGGTCTGTCGCGCGTCGAGCGCGAGCAAGGCGTCGTAGCCGAGCTCGCGCATGAGTCGGCGCGCAAGCGCCGCGTCAGACCGGGCTTCAGGGGCATCGAATTGGCCCGCCGCGAGACGGTGCGGGGGGTCAGTCGATGCTAGGAATACCCTGCCGAATCGCGTGTCAGCAGGCCCCGCGCGGCGCCGCGAGGTCGCCGTCAGCGCCGCGCGATCGCGCCGTGAGGCGCAGGGCGTTCAGCCCGCCGCGACGGTTTCGCGCGCGACCCGGGCCAGCAGCCAGTCCTGCAGCTGCTGGCGCGCTTCGGCGCGCTGCGGCGAGGCGCGGCCGGCGTGCACCAGCGCGTGCCAGTGCAGCGCGTCGGTGGCGTCCGCGGCGTGCAGCATTGCGCGTAGCGGGCAGGCGTCGGCGCGATACGCGTGGCGGCCGGCGTCGTCGTGCGTGTAGTGCCAGTGATAGGCCAGCGCGCCCAGCCAGCTGTGCAGCGAGCCGCCCGGCGCCGGTGGGCGCCAGCCGGCGCGCAGCCAGTCGACCAGCGCGTCGGCCGGCATCGGCCGCGCCACCGCATAGCCCTGCACGTATTGCGCGCCGAGCACCGCGACGGCCTCGGCGACGGCGTCGTCCTCGACCCCCTCGACCACGACGCGGCGATCGAAGTCGATGCCGATCTGGACGATGGTGCGAATCAGGCTCAGGGTCTTGATCGGCGCGCGATGGATTTCGCGGGTGATGCCTTGGTCGACCTTGATCACGTCGAAGGGCAGGCTGGCCAGCCGCAGCAGGCTGCTGTAGCCGGCGCCGAGGTCGTCGATCGCCAGCTTCACGCCCAGCCGCACCAGTGCGGCGATGGCCTCGTCGCGCAGGCGTTCGTCGAACTCCTGCGATTCGACCAGTTCCAGAGTCAGCCGCGCCGGCGCGACGCCCTCGCGGCGCAGCGCCTCGTCGACCCAGCGCGCGCAGTCGGGGTGCACCAGCGTGGACGGCGGCAGGTTGACGCTCACACCCAGTTGCAGGCCGTGCTCGCGCCAGTCGCGCAGCTGCGCCAGCGCCAGTGCCAGGCCGTTGCGGAACAGCGCGTCGAGGTCGGCGTCGCGCAGCGCCGGCAGGAAGCGCGCCGGGGGCACCACGCTGCCGTCGGCCTGCTGCAGCCGCGCCAGCGCCTCCACGCCGACCACGCTGCCGTCGTGCAGCGCGACGATGGGCTGCACGTGCAGGCGCAGGCCGTCGGCGTACAGCAGCTCGCGCCAGGCGGCGATGGCGCCGAGCTCCAGCGTGGCGTCGGCCAGGCTCGGCCGCCGCGCCAGCGCCAGCCAGCGACTTTGCAGTGAAATCAGAAAGGTCTGCATCCAGCCGGCGGCGAACTGGCTTCGCCAGGCGCCGAACAGCACCAGCACGAACTCGCTGCGCTGGCCCAGCACCGGAATCGCCGCCAGGCTGCGCAGCCCGGTCGGGCGCAGCGCCTCGGCCCAGGCCAGCGAGCGCGGGTCGTGGCCGTAGGCGTCGATGCGCTCGATCGCGCCCGACACCCAGGCCGCGCGCGCCAGCCCATGGCCGGTGGGCAGCCTGGGGTTGAGCGTGGGCTGCAGCTCCGGCGTCGCCAGCAGCGCGGCGATCTCGGCGGCGACGCGGCCGGCACCGAGCTCCACCGCGATGACGCCGTCCGGGCGCGGTCGCATCACCAGCGCGCCGAGTACCCCGGGCAGTTGCCCGAGGGCCTCGAGCTCGCGCTGCGCGTCCTCGATCCACGAGCCCGAGGGCAGCGCCGGCCGCGCCAGGCAGGCGTTGTATTCGTTGATCACGCGCTGCATCGCGTCGAGCTCGGACTGGGTGTCGAGCTGCAGCCGTTCGTCGATCGCGCGCTGCGTGCGATAGCGCATGGTGGCCGGCAGCGTCATGGCGTCGAGCTGGCGCCGCAGCAGTTCGCGGAACAGCGCCAGCGCGTTGCTGATCGCCGCGCTGCTCACGCCGGTGAGCGCATGCACCCGGCCGATGGCCGTGCCGCGCTCGACGATCGACGCCGCCGCCGTATGCGGCTGCACCAGGAAACGCAGGTGGTCGGCCTGCGTGCGGTGCAGCTGGGCGCGCTCGGCGTCGCTCAGGCTGGCCAGCACCGGGGCCACGTCGGGGTGGTCGCCCAGGCGCGCCTCGAACGCCGCGCCATAGCCGTCGGCGAGCGCGTCGAGCTGGCGCGCGAGCGCGCGCAGGTGCAGCTGCGCCTCGCTGCCGAAGGCGTCGAACGGTGCTTCGCGCGGCGGCGCGCTGGGCGCTCCGGCCAGGCTCCACCAGCGCGCGCGTGCGCCCTTGTGGGTCTTGGCCTGGTACATCGCGATGTCGGCCGCGCGCAGCAGCGCGTCGGCGTCGTGCGCGTCGTTGGGGTACAGCGCCAGCCCCATCGACATCTCGATGTGCAACGGCGGGTGCGAGGCGAGCGTGAACGCGTCGTCGAGCGCTCCGTGCAGCCTCGCCAGCAGCGCGTCGAGCTGGTCGAGCAGCTGCGCCGCGTCGAGCTCCTCGAGCACGACGACGAACTCGTCGCCGCCGAGCCGCCCGAGCAGGTCGCTGCCGCGCATGCGCTGCTGCAGGCGCTCGGCGAGCTGCTGCAGCAGCGTGTCGCCGCTGGCGTGGCCCCAGCGGTCGTTGACCGGCTTGAAGTCGTCGAGGTCGAGCATGCCCACCGCCAGCAGCGTGCCGCGACGGTTGGCACGCTCGATCGCACCGGCCAGGCGTTGCTCGATCGCACGCCGGTTGGGCAGCCGCGTCAACGGGTCGAACAGCGCCATGCGTCCGAGGTCCTCGTTCAGCGCGTGGCGCTGGCTGACGTCGATCTCGGTCCACAGCACGCGCTCGACGCCGTCCTCGAAATCCAGCCGCACCCCGGCCACGTCGAGCCAGACAGTGACGCCATCGAGGCGCTGGTAGGCCAGATCCTGCAACGTGCCGCGGCCGTCGCGCAGCACCTGCCGGGTCAGCTCGGTGATGCGCGCGCGTGCGTCGGCTTCAGGGTAGGCACGCGCGGCGTCATGCTGCGCGAGCTGCGCGGCATCCGCCGCGCCGGTGATGTCGAGCAGCCGCGCATTGACCTGCTCGAGCGTGCGCTGCGGGTAGCGCACCACCGCGATGCCGACGCTGAGGTTGTCGAGCAGCGCAGCGTTGACGCGCAGCGCCTGGTGCTCGCGCTGCAGCGCGTCGACGCGGTCGAGCCCGCGCGAGATGTCGGCGGCGAGCTGCACCGCAAGCTCGCGCCAGTCGTGGTCGAAGCCGTCGGGCGAGCGCGCGTACAGCACGAACACCGCCCACGGGCGGCCGTCGCGGCGCAGCGGCAGGCAGGCGGCGCCGCGCAGCTCGAGCGCGCGCAGGCGCTGGCGCCAGGGTTCGAGGTCGGGGTCGGCGTCGAGGTGGTCGTCGAACAGGGCGCGCTGCTCGCGCCAGGCGCGCCCGACCAGGCCGCGGCCGGTGCCCAGAGCGGCGTCGGTCGACGCGTCGAGGCCGTCGAGGTAGGCGCGCGCGGGGCCCGCGCTGGCCAGCACCGCGACGCGCTGCTGCGCGTCGGGGCGGCCGATCCAGGCCAGCGCCAGGTCGGGCAGCTCGACCACCAGCGCGCAGAAGGTCTGCAACAGCCCCTGCTCGTCGCGCGCCTGCGCGATCACCTGGTTGATGCGCGAGACCACGCGCCGGAACTCGGCCAGCTTGACGAGCTGCGCGCGGTGCGTGCGGTCCTGCTCGATCAGCGCTTGCGCGCGGCGCTCGGCGCGCGCGTCGAGCTCGGCGCTGAGCCGTGCGAGCGCCTCGCGCGCGGCCAGCCGCTCGGCCTGCA
>JAKAHP010000321.1 GCA_021825505.1 Pseudomonadota bacterium | reverse complement strand
GGCGAGATGAACGCCCACACCGAACAGCTGCGCGGCGAGATGGCGAGCCTGGCCGAGAAGCTGCGCGGCGAGATGAACGCCCACACCGAACAGCTGCGCGGCGAGATGGCGAACCTGGCCGAACAGTTGCGCGGCGAGATGACCACCCACACCGAACAACTGCGCGGCGAGATGGCGAGCCTGGCCGCACAGCTGCGCGGCGAAATCACCACCGGGCACGAGCGCCTGCGCGGTGCGACCGCGGCGCTGCGCGCCGAACTGGCGCGCTGGATCAGCGCGCTGTTCGTCGCGCAACTGATCGCGCTCGGCCTGCTGCTGAAGTTCGTGCACTGAAGCGCCGCATGCGCGGCGCCGTACCGAGCGCCGGACCTTGCCTGGCGCCCCGGCGCGCTGCTGCTTCAGCGTCCGCGCGGCTGGTTGCCGCGCGCACCGCGCCCCTGCGGCGCCGAGTGGGCCGACCCGCGCGCCGGACGCGGCGCATTGCCACGCGCCGGGCGCGGGCCGCCGATCACGGTGCGACCGACCTTGATCGGCTGCGCACGCTCCTTCGGATCGGGTTCGAAACCGGCGATCAGGCGCCGCTCGATCGGCTTGCCGATCAGCGTCTCGATGTCGCGCAGGAAGCGCAGCTCGTCGACGCACACCAGCGAGATCGCCTCGCCTTCTGCGCCGGCGCGGCCGGTGCGGCCGATGCGGTGCACATAGTCCTCGGGCACGTTCGGCAGCTCGTAGTTGACGACCAGCGGCAGCTGATCGATGTCGATGCCGCGCGCCGCGATGTCGGTGGCGACCAGCACCTGCAGCTTGCCGGCCTTGAACGCGCCCAGCGCACGGGTGCGCGCGCCCTGGCTCTTGTTGCCGTGGATCGCGTCGGCGCCGATGCCGTCGCGGCCGAGTTGCTCGGCCAGCCGGTTCGCGCCGTGCTTGGTGCGCATGAACACGAGCACCTGGAACCAGTTGTGCTCCTGGATCAGATGCGACAGCAGCTCGCGCTTTTGGTCACGACCCACCGGGTGCACGGTCTGGCGCACGCTCTGCGCTGCGGTGTTGCGGCGCGCCACTTCGATCACCGCCGGCTTGTCGAGCAGGCCCTGCGCCAGCGCCTTGATCTCGTCGGAGAAGGTCGCCGAGAACAACAGGTTCTGGCGCTTCTTCGGCAGCAGCGTGAGCACGCGACGGATGTCGTGGATGAAGCCCATGTCGAGCATGCGATCGGCCTCGTCGAGCACCAGCGTGTCGATGCCCGACAGGTTCAGATTGCCCTGGCCTTGATGGTCGAGCATGCGCCCCGGCGTCGCCACGACGATGTCGACACCGCGCCTGAGCGCGTCGATCTGCGGCTGCATGCCGACGCCGCCGTACATCACCATGCAGCGCAGCGTCAGGTACTTGCCGTAATCACGCACGCTGTCGGCGACTTGCGCGGCGAGCTCACGCGTGGGCACCAGCACCAGCACGCGCGGAATCACACGTCCCTTGGCGTCGCGCGCCTGCGGGGTATGCGCGAGCCGCTGCAGCAGCGGCAGCGTGAACGCGGCGGTCTTGCCGGTGCCGGTCTGCGCGGCGGCGAGCAGATCGCCACCGGCCAGCACTGCGGGTACGCCCTGTGCCTGGATCGGCGTGGGCGTGGTGTATCCCTGCTCGGCGACCGCGCGCAGGATGGGCTCGGCGAGCCCCATTTGATCAAAGGTCATGGAAAATTGGTGCTGCCGCACGCGTCGCGCACGGCGGGTTCCCGCGATCGTGCAGCGATGGCGCCGCACACCAGCTTGTCGCGAGACCGGACAGCCGGTGGACCGGCAGGATGTCAGATCGACAGCGCGGACCGAACTGGGCGACCCGCAGCAGACGCGTAGTGTATCAGGCCGATCAAATTCGCGTCGGCGGCTCAAGCCGGAGCGCGCGCCAGCACATAGATCCCGCCGAGCACGAACAAGGTACCCAGCAGCAGCGCAGGCGTGAACGGTTCGTGCAGCAACCACACCGACAGCGCGATCGTCGACAGCGGCCCGAGCATGCCGGTCTGCGCGGTCAGCGCCGCGCCGATGCGCTCGACCGCCATCATCACCATCATGATCGGAGCCACCGTGCACGCGGTTGCGTTGAGCAGCGACAGCCACAGCACCGGCGATGGCACCAGCGCCGCGCTCAAGGGCTTGAGCACGACGAACTGCACGATGCACAGCACGCTGGCGATCACCCCGGCCCATGCCGCCAGGCGCTGCGCGCCGAGTTCGCCGACCAGGCTGCCGCCGAGCACCAGATAGGTCGCATACGACAGCGCGCTGCCCAGCACCAGCGCCGCGCCGAGCATCACGTGGGGCCCCTGCACGTCGAGCTCGCGCACGAACACGATGAGCACGCCGCAATAACTCAACGCCATCGCCAATCCCTGGCGCGGTCCGATGCGGCGACCGAAGAACAGCGCGCCGAGCAGCAGCACGATGGTCGGGTTCAGATACAGAATCAGCCGCTCCAGGCTCGCGCTGATGCGCTCCAGTCCCATGAAGTCGAGCATGCTCGCGGCGTAGTAGCCGGTGAAGCCCAGCACAGCCAAGCGTGCGAACTGGCGCCGGTCGAGCGGCGCGCGGCCGCGCCCGCGCCACCACGCCAGCAGCGCGAACAGCGGCAGCGCGAACACCATGCGGAAGAAGATCAGGGTGGTCGCGTCGATCGGCCAACGGTAGATCAGCTTGGCAACGATGGCCTTGCCGGAAAACGCAATGGCGCCGGCGCTGGCCAGGGCGATCCCGGCGCGCAGCCGCGCGGCGGACGACGGTGCGGACATGACAGCAGGTAGCGAAAGCTGCTTATGCTATGCGTCTTCGCATTTCCGCATGGAGTACCCCAACGATGTCCACGATCGACGCCCGGCTGCAGCAACTCGGCATCACGCTTCCGGCGCTGGCCGCGCCCGCCGCCGCCTACCTGCCCTATGTGCGCAGCGGCAACCTGCTGTTCGTGTCCGGCCACATCAGCAAGCGCGACGGCGCGGTGCTGACCGGCCAGCTCGGCGCCACGCTCGACACCGCGCAGGGCAAGGCCGCGGCGCGCGCGGTCGCGATCGACCTGATGGGCACGCTGCAGGCGGCCACCGGCGACCTGAGCCGCGTCAAGCGCATCGTCAAGCTGCTCGGCCTGGTCAACTCGACCGCGACGTATACCGAGCAGCATCTGGTGATCAACGGCGCCTCGGAACTGTTCGGCGAAGTGTTCGGCGAGATCGGCCAGCACGCGCGCAGTGCGTTCGGCGTGGCCCAGTTGCCGATGGGCGCGGCGGTGGAGATCGAACTGATCGTGGGGGTGTGAGCCCCCCTGAGCGAGGCGGCGCGAGCCGCCTCGCTTCCCCCCCGAGGGGGGACTGCTCGCCCCCTTGGGGCGGCCCTGCGGGGGCTCGCATGCCTGGCATGACACAGGGTCACGCTTCGGGGCTGGCGGCAGGCTTCCACCTGAATCGTCTACTCGCTCCGGATGGAATGGCCGCCAGCGG
>JAKAHP010000037.1 GCA_021825505.1 Pseudomonadota bacterium | reverse complement strand
AGGGGCGCGTGCGCGCGAACCTGCCGCCGAACTGACGCGGCATACGCGCTGTCGACCATGGACGATACCTCGATCGCGGTCATCACCGGCGCCTCCAGCGGCATCGGCGCGGCGCTGGCGCGGGCCGCCGCGGCGCGCGGCTGGCGTCTGCTGCTGGCCGGGCGGCGCGCCGCGGCGCTGGAGCTCGTGGCGCTGGACTGCGCGGCGCTGCAGGGGCGCGAAGTGGTCGACCCGCAGCGCCTGCGGCTCGTCGTCGGCGACCTGCGCGACGCGCCCGACTGGCGCGCGCAAGCCGCCGCGCTGCTGCGCGACTGGGGTTGCCCGCAGGTCGTGATCGCCAACGCCGGCATCAGCCACGGCGTGGACCTCGCGCAGGGCAGCGACCTCGAAGTCGCGCGCGCGATCATGGACAGCAACTGGGCCGCGGCGCTGGCCACCTTGTCGCCGTTCATCGTGCCGATGCGAGCGCGCGGCAGCGGCCGACTGGTCGGCATCACCAGCGTGGCCGGGGTGCGCGGGCTGCCCGGGCACGCCGCGTACAGCGCGAGCAAGGCGGCGCTGGCGCGTTCGCTGGAGAGCCTGCGTGTCGAGCTGCGCGACAGCGGCGTGCGCGTCGTCACCATCAGCCCGGGCTATGTGGCCACGCCGATGACCGCGGGCAATCCGTTTCCGATGCCCTTCCTGCTCGACCCCGACCGCTTCGCGCGGCGCGCGCTGCGCGCGATCGAGCGCGGCCGCACCAAGGCGACGATCCCGTGGCAGATGGCGCTGCTCGGCGCCGTGCTGCATTTGCTGCCCAACGGCGTCTACGACGCGCTGCTGGCGCGCGCCGGGCGCAAGCCGCGATTGCCGCCGGATGAATGAGCTCGGCTGCGCCGCCCCTTGATTTCGGCGCGGCCCGGCTCATATACACCTTGGAGTAAGCGCGCGGTGGGCGCGCGCGACCCGAGGAGATCCGAGATGCACGTCGTCTGCCCGCATTGTGGTGGCATCAACCGCGTTCCCGACGAGCGCCTGCAGCACGATCCGCAGTGCGGAAGTTGTCACCGGGCGCTGTTCGGCGACCATCCGCTGACGCTGGACGATGCCGGCTTCGAGCGCTTCGTCACGCGCAGCGAATTGCCGGTGATCATCGATTTCTGGGCGCCGTGGTGCGGCCCGTGCCGGATGATGGCGCCGCAGTTCGAGCAGGCCGCGGCGCGGCTGCGCGGGCGCGCCGTGCTGGCCAAGGTGAATTCCGACGAATGCCCGCAGACCGCGATGCGTTTCCGCATCCGCAGCATTCCGACGCTGCTGTTGCTGCGCGGCGGGCAGGAGCTCAAGCGCCAGTCGGGGGTGATGCCGGCCGCCGAACTGATGCGCTGGGCAGGGTTCTGACGGTCCCGCGGGCAGGGCGGCCGCGGCCGCCCTGGCGTCAGCTTCAGTGGCCGACTTTGTGCGGCGTGTCGCCGTGTTGCGCGGCGGCGTCTTCGGCGCGGATCTTGCGAATGAAGAACACGACGAAGAACACGCCCATGCCCAGCATGAAAATGAAGACGGCCAAGCTCAGCAGACCCGAGTCGGTCGCCATCAGACTGTTCCACGCAGATCCCATCGCATACTCCCTTTGGACGATTGATTGTTCCGCTAGCGTAGGCATGCCGCAATATTTGCGTTTTGACACAAAGCAAGGAAGCGGACGCGGCGGGCAAAACGACCCCCACTTGACGGGGTGTTTCCATCAGAAACACGTTATGTGAGGGCTCGCGCCGACACCGATGCGCTTGCCCCCAGCGCGCGGGGCTATAAGATGCGTACCCGGAGCAGTCCTGGCGCCGCCCGCGTGCATCGCGCGGGCCACGCGGCCACGAGGTCGCTGCACCTTTTACAGCAAACAACGGAGTACAGAGATGGCAACTGCAAAACCGGCCGCGAAAAAGGCCAGCGACAAACCGGCGCGCGCGCCGAACGCCGCGTTCATGAAGCCGCTGACGCCGAGCGCGCAGCTCGCCGCCGTGGTCGGCGCCGCGCCGCTGCCGCGCACCGAAGTGGTGAAGAAGGTGTGGGAACACATCAAGGCGAAGAATCTGCAGGACGCTGCGAACAAGCGCATGATCAACGCCGACGACAAACTCAAGGCCGTGTTCGGCAAGGCGCAGGTCACGATGTTCGAGATGACCAAGCTGATCAACGCGCATCTGAAGTGATCGTGTTGCAGCGTCGGGACGACCCCGACGCTGCGCAATCCTGGCGCAAGGCCTAAAATCGAGCGTTCTTGCGGATTCTCGACCAGGTGCATGCGATGCAGGCCAAGTGGAAAAAGCCGGTGACCTTCGGCGCGCTGGGCGCGCTGCTGCTCGCCGCCTGGCTGGCCTGGAGCGCGTTCGGTCGCGCGCAACACGCGCCCGACGTCAACTTCCCGCTGCTCGACGGCGCGACGCTGAGCTCGCAGCAACTGCGCGGCAAGGTCGTGCTGGTCAATTTCTGGGCCACCAGCTGCACCACCTGCGTCGGCGAAATGCCCAAGCTGATCCGCACCTACGACGCCTTGGCGCCGAAGGGCTTCGAGCTTGTCGCGGTGTCGATGAGCTATGACCAGCCCGACTTCGTGCGTCATTTCGTCAAGGCCGGCCCCGACGGCGCGCTGCCGTTTCCGGTAGCGTTCGACGCCGGCGGCGGCATCGCCCAGGCTTTCGGCGACGTCAGGCTGACGCCGACCAGTTTCCTGATCGACAAGTCAGGCCACATCGTCAAACGCTACGTCGGTCCGCCCAACTTCGGCGAGCTGCGCACGCTGATCGGCCAGCTGCTCGCGCAGCCGGCCTGAGCATGACGATTCCCCTGCGCGCACGAGGATACGCGGTTTGAACCTGGGGAATACCCTGATTAGGCGCTACGATGCGCCGATGACCCCGCCCGAGCAAGCGGCACCCCAGACTCCCCCCGCGCTCAGCGCCGCCGCCGGTGCGCTGCGCGACGCGCTGGCGCGCCGGGCGCAGGAGCTGGCCCCCGGCCTGCTGCTGCGCAGCCTCGGCCTGCAGGCCTATGTGCCGACCTGGGACGCGATGCGTGCGTTCACCCAGGCGCGTCACGCCGACACCCCCGACGAGCTGTGGCTGGTCGAGCACACGCCGGTGTACACGCTGGGGCAGGCGGCGAAGTCCGAGCACCTGCTCGATACCGGCGACATCGACGTGGTGCAGACCGATCGCGGCGGCCAGGTCACCTACCACGGCCCGGGCCAGACCGTCGTCTACGTGCTGCTCGACATCCGGCGTCGGCGCTGGATGGTGCGCGAGACCGTCAACCGCCTCGAGGAGGCGGTGATCCGCACGCTGGCGCGGCTCGGCGTGGTCGGCGTGCGCCGCCCCGGCGCGCCGGGCATCTACCTCGGCGCGCCGCATCCGCGTGCCGGTGCGAAGATCTCGGCGCTGGGCCTGAAGGTGCGCAACGGCTGCACCTACCACGGCGTGTCGATCAACGTCGACATGGACCTGCGCGCCTTCGCCGGCATCAACCCCTGCGGCTATCCCGGTCTGGACACCGTCGATCTGGCCCATCTCGGCGTGCACACGCTGGTCGACACGGTCGGCATGTGCTTCGCCACCGAACTGGCGATGCTGGCCGGCACCCCGGCCGCCGCCCCCCTCGAGTCCACGCACACCTCATGAACGATCCGACCGTCAAGCAGAAGGGCCAGTCGAAGACCGCGCGCATCCCGATCAAGGTCGTCGCCGACGGTCCGGCGCTGAAGAAGCCCGAGTGGATCCGCGTGAAGGCGGCGGCGCCCAATTCGCGCTTCTACGAAATCAAGTCGCTGCTGCGCGAGAGCCAGCTGGTCACGGTCTGCGAAGAAGCGTCGTGCCCCAACATCGGCGAATGCTTCGGCCACGGCACCGCGACCTTCATGATCATGGGCGACAAGTGCACGCGGCGCTGCCCGTTCTGCGACGTCGGTCACGGTCGCCCCGATCCGCTCGACGCGTCGGAGCCGGGCAAGCTGGCGCAGGCGGTCGCGGCGATGAAGCTGCGCTATGTGGTCGTCACCAGCGTCGACCGCGACGACCTGCGCGACGGCGGCGCGCAGCATTTCGTCGACTGCATCGGCGCGATCCGCGCCAGCTCGCCGCACACCCAGATCGAAGTGCTGGTGCCCGACTTCCGCGGCCGCCTCGACAAGGCGCTCGACATCTTCGCCGCCGGCCTGCCCGACGTGATGAACCACAACCTCGAGACCGTGCCGCGGCTGTACCGCCAGGCGCGTCCCGGCGCCGACTACGCGCATTCGCTGCAGCTGCTGGCCGATTTCAAGGCGCGCCATCCGGACATCGCCACCAAGAGCGGCCTGATGGTCGGCCTGGGCGAAACCGACGACGAGATCGTCGACGTGATGCGCGACTTGCGCGCGCACGGCGTCGACCTGCTGACCATCGGCCAGTACCTGGCGCCCAGCGGCCACCACCTGCCGGTGGCGCGCTACGTCACCCCCGACACCTTCGCGCGCTTCGAGCGCGAAGCCGCCGCGATGGGCTTCCGCCACGCCGCGATCGGCCCGCTGGTGCGCTCGAGCTACCACGCCGACCAGCAGGCCAAGGCCGGCGGGGTTGTCGACATCGCGAAGTGAATGCGAAATCGGCGTAGTCCTTGCGACGATTCAGACGGCTGAACTCGCGGTTAGGACTGTCCGAAATTCGGTCTGACCTCCGTGTAGTACCGTGCAGCATATGGCTTGCCATGTGGCGCTTCATGCCATATGCTTCGATACATGGCTACGCAGCGCACCCCGAATCCGCGGCCGACCGCTCGTGTCGGATGGAACAACCGATCGCAGACGGTCACGATGCCGCTTGAATTTCGCTTCCCAGAGTCGGTGCGGGAGGTGTTCATCCGGCGCGAAGGCGAGAGCATCGTATTGACGCCGAGGCCGGCCGATTGGTCTGGTTTTTTCGCGGCAGGACTGACAGCCTCGGCGGACTTCATGGCTGATGTGGACCGCCTGCCGATCCAGGAGCGCGCGTTTTGACGCCCCCGCTGTACATGCTGGACACGGACACCTGCATCTTCCTGATGCGTGGTGATTCGCCGACGCTGGCGGGGAGGGTGCAAGCGGTGCCGCTGCAGCAGCAGATCATGTCGGCCGTGACGTTCGCAGAGCTGACCTATGGTGTGCAGATGTCGGCCGCTGCCAAGCGCAATCAGAATCAGGCCGTTCTGGACCGCCTCGCGGTTTACCTGGCCGTGCTGGATTGGCCGCGAGACGCGGCGCAGCACTACGCCGAAATTCGCGCTGACCTGCGGAAGCGTGGCGCCCAGCTGGGCGCGGCCGACCTCATGATCGCAGCGCACGCAAGAGTGTTGGGCGCCATCGTCGTCACCAACAACACCAAAGATTTCGGGCGCGTGAAGGGCCTGCAGGTCGAGAACTGGACCCAATGAACTCCCCATGGGTCCCGGGTAAAAGGCGGCCGGCCGTGAGCCCGGGGGACCAGAACGAAGGCGATGGTCCGCAGCGACCTGCAAGCTGACGCGCCGCCGCTGGCGGGACACGAGTTGCTGCACTGCCTTTGAATTCAGTCGCACCGTTAGCGCTATTTCCGGCCCGCAATCCGCCCCACAGTCGCATCTTCATCGCGATGTCGACAGTTGTTGGCGACATAGCGAAGTACTGAACTGGACGCCGCCCCTTTCGTAGAGGTGGCGTTTTTCTCGCGCGAAGCGTTACCCCGATCAGCTCATGCGGCCGATCATCGCGCGGGCCTGAACGACACGCTCAGCCAGGGCTGCTGCGCATTCTTGCCAGTCTGCAGAAAAGCTTGGTGAACTGGACGCTTCGTGAACGAAGCGTTCCGCAAAATGCAGTGCATTTCGCCAGGCATCCGGTGAGACGCTGGCGTGCAGGTGTGGCGGATGCAGCGCGCTGGGGAGGCTGCCACTGCGACTCGGGGCGAACCCCATGGGCAGCATGTCGTAGGCTGGGGCGAGGCTATAGGGCCGCCCATGCTCGGCCACGAAAGAGATGTTGCCATTGTGCATGTCGGAATTGCCGATCAGCGTCCCGAATGCGAAGAGTGCCTCGGCCCCGGCCGCCGCCTGCGCTGTGACGATCCCCGCCTGAGCCAGACGCGCGGCCAGGACTGGCCATGGAAGCGTGGCGTCGCCGACAAATTCAGCCTCCAGCGCGGTCAGCGAGTGGATGGCGCGTCGGCCAGATAGGCCCACGCGATCGAATCGCTCGACCTCGAGGAAGCGTCGCCCATGCATGTCGACGAGGCGGGATGCCGGGGCAGGGATACCCGCGCGGCGCAGAACCTGCGCCGCCACATGCTCGGCCGCCAGCAGATCTCGCCAACGACGCGAAACGGGATTGTCGTCAGACGACGTGAACTTGACGAGGACATGCCGCCCCGTGAACGCCGTGAACTTTGGCTGCTCGCCGCCAGCGGATGACCCGGGGATCTCGCCTCGCTCTGCTGCCTCTGCCAGGGCCATGTAGTCCGAGGCTGGATCGGCCGCATCGGGTGAAGGCGACTCGATGAAGCGGTCACGCGCAAGGTCGCCAAGAAGAAGGTTTCCAACAACGTCGTCGCCATGCGCCACGAGGGCTCTGAGCATGTCGGCATCGGACCATTCATTGAGATTCGGTGGCAGCCCAAGGGCTGCTGCATGGCGAATGGCATAGGCTCGGCCGAGGAATCCCTGTGGCCGCATGTCGAACAACCACCAGGGCAGGCCATGGCTGTGCAGTGTGCGGCCATCCTCCTGGCGCATCACGAAGCCATCGGGGCGCACGGGGATGAGCACGCCGAGGATGCGCAGCGTGCCCTCGGCCGTCACTCGGTAGATGGGGATCTCGCCGAGCCCGCGGCTGGTGTCACGAAGCGCGTATTGAATAGCTCGGCCAGACCCGATGCGAACGACGTCATCGCGCAGCGCGTTGAGCGTCCGCGAAATGGTTGGTTGGCTGAGTCCCAACTTTTCAACAAGTTGGCGAGATGTCAGCGGCTCCAGCGCGAGATGCAGACGAAGCTGATCGACATGGGCCCTCATCGGCAAGGCGCCTTCATGAATAGTTCGATGAATAGAATCGTGAATAGCATTGTCGCGCAAATCGAGCCCAAGAGTCATGGGCCCCGTCGTCGTCACCGACGACACCAAAGATTGCGGACGCGTGAACGGCCTGCGAAACCGGCGAGCCCTCACGGAGGATCTGGCGCGTGTTTCTGTGGACGTGGATGGAGCGCTGCGCGAGGCCGACCGTGCGATGTATGACGTGAAGCCATCACGCCAGCGCACTGGCGCGGGGATCGTCCACTTTTCGAGGTAGCAGGCAATGCGCTCGACAAAGCCCTCGTCGAGGCACGAGCCTTGATCCTGCCCGATACCGCTGCGCGTGCCACGCCGGGAGATTGGAATTCAACGTCTGCGGTCAACCGGGGCGAACAGGCGCCGTGCGGGATGACGAAAAAACATTTCCGCGGCGACCAGGAGGGCAAGTGCGTAGCCAAGGTAGGCGCGTATGCCGTAGGTGGTGACGACGGGCACAAGCGCTGTGGCTCCGGCGCCGACAAGGTTGGTCGCTGTAAAGAACAACCCCATGCTGATGCCGACAGTTGCGGACGATTGCTCGATCGTGAAGCGGAACAGAATCGGAAACAGGAATCCCGCACCTGCCATCGTCAAGGCGAAACTGGCGAGCGTGGCGACCATGCCCAGTTTGCTCACCTGCGCGAGGAGCGCCAGCAGCACACCCACGGTGCCGACGCGGATGCCTCGGCTGACGAGGCATGCGTACCCGGTGTCGCCGCGGCTTGCACGCACGGCGAAGCGTGTTCCCACGATGAACGCGGCATACATCGCGCCTTGCGCAAGCGCAAACCGCAATTCGGATCGGCTCTCTTCACCGAAGAAGAAGGGGGCGCTTGCGTTCCACGACACAAGCATGCCGAACACGGTGCAGAAGGCGCCAAGCGGCCGCACCATGGACCTCGTGGGTCGCTCGTGGGCGGAGCGGCCTCGCTTGCAAAGCGGCGTCATCGTCGGTGCGGGACGTGCAGGAATCCAGGTCTCTGGCATCGACCACGCGAGCAGCGCAAGCGCCGGAAGCGTCATGGCCGATAGAAGCACGAAGATGACGTTCCAAGGGGCGAAGGTCAGCAGTCCTGCTCCGATCAACGGTCCCAAGGCCGGAGCGAGAACGGTCGCGCCGTTCATGCGTGCCAGGATCGTGACGCATCGCGTGGGCGAGAACATCTCGTGGATACAGGCGTAGCCGGCGACCAGTACGGCGCACAGGCAACCCCCCTGCACCACGCGACAGGCGATGAAGGCGGCATACGTCGGCGCCGCTGCGCTCGCAGCCGATGCGATGGCAAACACTCCGGCCCCGGCGAGCAAGACGGGACGTCGCCCGATGTGATCCGATAGGTGGCCGAGCGCGACGTGCATGGTGCTTGCGCCGAGCAGCCAGGCCGTCATGGTCCATTGTGCGAACGGCGCGCCGACACCGAACGCGCGCCCGACGCTCGGCAGCGCGGGGAGATACATGTCCTGCGACAAGTAGATCAGCACCTCGAGCAGGGTCAGCGACGCCGGATAAATCCAGTCATCGGCAAAGACTCCCGCTTGCTCCTCACGCACTGCGCGTTGCCGGTGCATACCTGTAAAGATAAACCGTGAACTCCGCGGTGTTCCGGTTTTCTGTGCGCGCGGCGATGAAGGGAAAAATCATGAAATCATCGATGGCGCTCGATTCTCTCAAGGTGAGCCGCTGAAACCAGGTCGATATAACCACGTCCGACGATGTTCGGTTGCACGTGTGACGCTCGCAATCAAGCGCCAGCGGCAAGAACTCCATCTCCGGCGCTTTGACGCCCTGTTGCTGGATCAACTGCGGATCGCGCGTTTGCAGCTGATTTGATTCGGCTTCATTCGCGGGCGCAGCTTGTTGCGATCACGAAGGGGTGTTGATCTTATGATTTTCGTCGGGTTATGAGTTCAGTGCGCGATGGAGCATATTGCTCGTATGCAGTGCCATTTTGGCGGTGCGCGCTGGTGGGGTCAATGGTATGCCATTCCGGGATCAGTGCCCAAGTGACCTCTTTTGTGGTGCGGCCGAATAAATATTATTCAGTGATGCGTTAGGTGGCTTGGTGTAAATCGCAAGGCTGCCAGCGCTATGACCATATAAGCTTCGCCAGTGTCAACGCGGGTCGCATCCCGCGACGCGGTATAGGCCCACAGTCTGGACATTGACGACGCTCTCGCGCGCCTGATGGCTTTGCTGGATTGAGCGCCCGCGGCACGGCGGCAATTCCACGTTCGCAGCTGCCATTTCCCGCGCGTGGTTGAAAGCGCGACGCCACCCGCCTAATGTGCCACCGCACGACGGTTTGCGTCGGACCACGGCGGGGAGAGGCATGGCCATGAGCTGTACCGGGAGCATCCAGGGTTGTCACGATGTCGGGCCGGCCGCGGTGACGCCGCGCCTGCGCCTCGATTGGCTGGGTCCGCGCCACGCCGACGCGGCGCACGCGGCGATCCGCGCCTCGCAGCGCGAGCTGGCGGCATGGCTGCCGTGGGCACGGCCCGCGCCGAGTTTCGCGCAGACCGCGCGCTTCTGCCGCGAAGCCGAGGCGCTGCGCGCCGAGGTTCTCGATTACCGGCTGGCCATCGTGCTGCAGCCCGGTGCCGAGTTCGTCGGCATCGTGTCGTGGCGCGTTTCCTGGCAGCGTGACGCGGTGCTGAACGAAGTCGGCTACTGGCTGTGCTCGGATTACCGCGGGCGCGGCTTGATGACCGAGGCGCTGCGCTGCGTCCTGTCGACATGGTTGGCGCCGCGCCGCGGTCGCGTCGTGTTCCTGACCACCGATGCGCGCAATCGTCCGAGCCGGCGCGTCGCGCTGCGCAGCGGCTTGAGCTTCGCGCGCGCGTTCCAGCCGGAACAAGGCGAGCCCCCGCGCCTGAAATGCTTATACCTGCAACCGGGCGGCATCGGCCCGGCCGGCGCCGCCGCGTCCGACGCGACGCAGCAGATGTGCATTCGCGCCGCGCTCGCGCGCGTGCCGACGCGCGAGCGGCACCAGCGCGCCGCTGCCCGGCCCTGAGCGCTGTCGACGGGCGATGGTGGCGCTCAAGCCATCGCCGGGCCGCTCAAACCCCGCCAGGCTCGCGCGCACGCGGCGCGTCCTCGATGCTGCGCGCCAGCCGGAACATCCAGGCCTTGTCGTAGCGGGCGTCGCCCCTGGGGTGGCGCACGTCGTCGAGCACCATCAGCGTGAAATCGGTGCCGTTGTCGGCCCAGTCGATCACCGAGCGCACGCGTCCCGACGGTGCGCGCTCGACGCTGAACACCGCCGGCCAGGGGCCGACCCAGTCGCGGATCAGCTCGCGCACCATCACCGCCGCGCCGTGGCCGTCGAGTTGGTTTTCGCCGAGTTCGATCACGATTCCATCGGGGCGTTCGAAGTCGCGGCCGATGGTCAGCACAGGCTCGCCGGGACGGGCGGTGTTATCCCTGAGGCCGAGAAAGCGATAGCTGGCCAGTTCGGTGCCGCGAAGGTCGCGCGGATGGATCAGCACGCGCCCCTGGTTCATGCTGGCGAAGTCGGGGGACAGCGTGGCCACCGGATCGGGCCACTGCCAGTCGTCTTCGTCGACCTCGTCGAACTCAAGCCCTGAGCGATCGCGCGCGGCGGCGCGGTGCATCGCGCGGTGCGCTTCCTGTTGCATCGCCGGCGGCAGCTGATCGATGCCGAACACGTTGATCTTGCCGGTTTCGACCCAGGGCGGGCCCGAGGCGCCGGGTAGCGGAGTCCGCGCGGGGGCCGAGGCGGCCGTGGCGGCCGCAGCGGGCAGCGCGGCGAGCAGCGCCGCGGCGCTGCTGGCTTGCCTGAGCAGGCGAAAGGTTCGAGGGTCCATGGCTACCACTCCGTGAGGTTGCAGTCCGTGGCGTCCGAATGCCACATGATGTACTTCTCCCCGGTGTGTCACCTTAGGCCCCAATGTTGTCCGGTGACGTGTCCGTACCAGAATTCGCCGAAGTCGCCGGCGCGCCCGCGGCGGCCGAAATGCCAGCCTTGGCCCTTGGGCCCATCGGTCGGCGTGGTGACGTTGTGCAGCCAGTGGCGGGTTCCGCCTTCGTCGATCCGGAAATGTTCCGAGATCACATAGATCCAGCGTTGGCGCGCGAAGGCATAGGTGATCGATTCCTGGGCACCCAGTCCGATCGCGCACGAGCGGCTGAACACGTGCCAGTGAAATTCAACGATGTGCGCGCGCGGTGCGGAGTTCACCAGGGCAGCGGCGCAAGCGACGAGGAGTTTCGGCATGGACGTCATGGCGGTTCCTGCAGGCGTCGTGCGGTGACGCTGATCGCCATCGCTTACGACAGCTTTCGACACGCACCGTCGGCCAGGGTTCCTCGCCGCGCAAGCACGTGCGACTGAGCGCTGTGGGCCGCGCAAGGCGGGGCGGGTCGCGCCGAGTTCCCGCCCGAGTCAGCGCCGCGGCGCTCTCCGGCAATCGCCGGGTCGCCTGCAAGCCGCGAGGTGGATGAGGCGGGACCAGCGAACACGCCTGCCGAATCCGAGCCTGGGGGCGCTCAGAGCTCGAGTTCGCTCAGCGACGCATGATCGTCGGGGCGGCGCCCCAGCGGCCAGCGAAACTTGCGGTCCCGTTCGCCGATCGGCAGGTCGTTGATGCTGGCGTGGCGCCGCGCCATCAGCCCCTGGTCGTCGAACTCCCAGTTTTCGTTGCCGTAGGAGCGGAACCACTGGCCGGAATCGTCGTGCCATTCGTAGGCGAAGCGCACCGCGATGCGGTGGCTGGCGCAGGCCCACAGCTCCTTGATCAGGCGGTAGTCGAGTTCGCGCGCCCACTTGCGTTGCAGGAAAGCATGCACCTCGGCGCGCCCGACCAGGAACTCGGCGCGGTTGCGCCAGCGCGTGTCGTCGGTGTAGACCTGCACCACGCGATCGGGATCGCGGCTGTTCCAGGCGTCCTCGGCCAGGCGCACCTTGAGCCGGGCGGACTCGGGGTCGAACGGCGGCAGCGGCGGTTTGGCGCTCATCTCGGTCTCCTGCGCGGCTCACGATCAGCCGCTTGAGGCCATTGTCCACGACCCGGCGCGCCGCCGCTCGCTCAGTCGCCGGGGTAGTGTCCGGCGGCGATGTCGTCGCACAGCGTCGGCTGGCGCGGGGCCCAGTCCATCGCGGCGCGCGTCGCCGCGCTCGACGCCGGCACGTCGGCGCCGAAGAACGCGCCCAGCCAGCCGAAGTGTTCGGCCGCGCGCTCGGGCGCGACGGCGGCGGTGGGCAGGCCCAGTGCGGTGCCGAGCGCCGTCGCGATGTCGCGTGTCGCGATGCCTTCCTCGGCCACCGCGTGCAGCACCGTGCCGGGCGCGGCGCTGTCGATGGCGCGCCGCACGAGCGCCGCGGCGTCGAGCCGATGCACCGCCGGCCAGCGGTTGGCGCCGTCGCCGAGGTAAGCCGACACGCTACGCTCGCGCGCGATGCGCGCCAGCATCGCGACGAAGCCGTGGTCGCCGGCGCCGTGCACGGTCGGCGCGAAGCGCACGACGATGCTGCGCACGCCACGCTGCGCGAGGCCCAGCGTATACAGGCCGTTGGCCACACGCGGGTGCACGGCGGGGTCGGCCTGGTCGCGCTCGAGGCCGACACGCCCGCGCGCCAGCCCCAGCGTGCCGGAGGCGATCAGCAGCGGGCCGCCGCGCCCGGCAAGGGCGTCGGCGAAGGTCTCGATCGCCGCGCGGTCGATGCGCGCGGCGTCGTCCATGCGCGAGAAATCGTGCACATAGCCCAGATGCACGACGCCGTCGACGCCGCGCGCGGCGGCGCGCAGGCCGTCCAGATCCTCCAGCGTGCCGCGCACGACTTCGGCGCCCAGCGCCGCGACTTTCGCCGCGCCGGCGTCGGAGCGCACGAGGCCTGCGACCTCGTGTCCGGCGGCGATCAGTTCGGTGGCGCTGGCCGAGCCGATCCAGCCCGACGCTCCAGTGAGCAGGATGCGCATGATGATGCTCCTTTGATGTCATTGAGTGACGTCATTCTAGGCCTATGATGTCACACAGTGTCAACACTAGGGGTATCGATGGGACGCTGGGAACCCGACGCGGTGGGGCGGCTGCGCGCCGCGGCGCTGGATCTGTTCGTCGAGCGCGGCTACGAAGGCACGACGGTGGCCGACATCGCCGAGCGCGCCGGGCTGACCGCACGCACCTTCTTCCGCCACTTCGCCGACAAGCGCGAAGTGCTGTTCCAGGGCTCGGACCGCTTGCAGCTGGCGATGGTCGACGCGGTGCTCGCGCTGCCTGCGCAGGCGTCGGTGCGCGACGCGGTGGCGGCGGCGCTGCGCGCCGCGGCGGGCTTCTTCGGCGACATCCGCGCGTTCGCGCGGCGCCGGCGCGACGTCATCGCGGCCAGCGCCGAGTTGCGCGAACGCGAACTGATCAAACTCGCCAGCCTGTCGGCCGCGCTGGCCGACGCGCTGGCCGCGCGCGGCGTCGCCGCGCTCGACGCGCGGCTGGCGGCGGAAAGCGCGACGCTGGTGTTTCGTGTCGCCTTCGAGCGCTGGCTCGAGCCGGACGAGACGCGCGGCTTCGGCGCGATCGCCGACGAACTGCTGCAGCGCCTCGGCGCGCTGCACCGGGCGCCGCGCGCGGCCTGAGCCCGATCAGGCCGCCGGGCGCCGCGCCCACCACAGCGCGGTGCTGACGTGGAACGAGCCGCAGGGCTCGACGCGCAAGGCCTCGCGCACCTCGCTCGGCGCGCTGTCGAGCAGCGCGCGGATCACCGCGGCGTGCGCGGGCGGCGTGCGCATGCGCGCGATCCAGGAGGCGAACTCCAGCCGCGTGTCCCAGCGCTCGAGCGCCAGCAGCTCGACGCCGGCGCGCTGCAGCAGCGCACGCCATTCGGCGTCGGAGCGGTTGCGCACATGCGAGCGGTCACGCAGCAGCTCGATGGCCTGCAGGTGGGTATCGACGAGGGCGTCGGCCGGCGCCTCCAGGTCGATCAGCAGCAGGTGGCCGCCGGGGGCGAGCACGCGCCCGATCTCGTCGATCGCGGTGTCCAGCGCGGTCCAGTGGTGCGCGCTGTAGCGCGTCGCGACCAGGTCGACGCTGGCGTCGGCGAAGGGCAGCGATTCGGCGCCGGCGCGCACCGTCTCGATGTTGTCGAGACCGCGCGCGGCGGCTTGTGCGGCAACCTGCGCCAGCATCGCCGGCGACGGGTCCAGCGCGCACACCGAACCGACCCACGGCGCCAGCGCGAAACTCAGGTGGCCGGCACCGCACCCCAGGTCGAGCGCGCGCTGCGGACACGGGGCCAAGCCCGCGACGCATTCCACGGCGCGGCGCAGGTCGGGACCGGCGGCGTGCACGCTGCTGCTCAGGTAGTCGGTGGCGCGCGCATCGAACTGCGCATGCACGGTGTCGCGGTGGGTATTCATCGTCGGGCTCCTCGAAACAGTCGAGTGAGCACGATAATCGCACCGGGATACCGCAACAAGACAAGAACTTATCCTGGTATATGGACCGACAGGATGATCAGCCGTGCGACGCCGCCGGACTCGGCGCCTTCCTGCGCGCCGCGCGCGAGCGGTTGCGTCCGGCGGACTTCGGCATCGCCGCTGGGCGCCGACGGCGCACGCCGGGCCTGCGCCGCGAGGAAGTCGCCGCGCTGTGCGGCGTCAGCCCGACCTGGTACACCTGGATCGAACAGGGGCGCGACGTCGCGGCGTCGGCCGCGACCCTGCGCGCGCTGGCCGCGGGGCTGCGCCTGGGCAGCGTCGAGCGCGCGCACCTGCTCCGCCTGGCCGGGCGCACCGACCCCGATCCGGCGCCGGCGGCGCAGGCCGAGCTCGAGCCACTGCGCGCGCTGGTCGACGCGGTCGACGCGCCGGCCTATGTGCTCGATCGCCACTGGAACGCGGTGGCGTGGAACCGCGCCGCCGCGCGCCTGTTCGCCGACTGGCTGGGCGCGCCCGGCGCGGTGCCGCCCAATCTGCTGCGCTACGTCTTCCTCGACCCCGGCGCAGCGCGACTGATCGTCGATTGGGAGGCGCGCGCCGAACGCCTGGTCGCCGAGTATCGCGCCGACAGCGTCGACCTGCACCACGACGCCGAGCACCTGGCGCGCGTCGCCGAGCTGACCCGTTGCAGCGCGCTGTTCGAGCGCGCGTGGCGCGCGCAGCGCGTGGTCGCGCGCGAAGGCGGCGAGCGCGCGTTCCAGATCGGCGCCGGCGCGCCGCGCGTCTACCGGCAGTTCACCTTGAAGCCGGCGCTGCGCCCGGACCTCAAGCTGATCGTGCTGGTGCCGCAGGGCCTCAGCCCCCGCAGCCGCCGCCGGTGACCTTGACCTCGGTGTCGGCGTAAAGCAGCTTCGTGCCGACCAGCGCGACGGCGTAGACGCGCGAGCTTCCCGCCAGTTTCAGGCGCGTCGCCACCGCGGCTTCAGCACCGTGGCTGAGGCGGAACCAGCACGCCAGCGCGTGCGGGTTGTGCGGCACGACGATGCCGATCGCGGAGGTGCCGGGAGCGCTGCAATGCACGCCGATCGGCACCACGGTGCCGTCCTCGGACAGATCGGGGCCGTAGATCGAGACCTCGTCGCTGGCCACCGGTGTGGCGCCGAGACGGTGGGCGATGTCGGCCAGCGTGTGCATGGCGAACAGCGCGGGATCCCAGCCGGGGGCGTTGGCGGCGCGCGCCAGGCCCGGCAGCGCGGCATCGGCCGCGGCCAGACCGATGCCGCCGGCGCCCAGGCGCATCAGGGTTCGACGTGTGGTGGGCATGCGCGGGTCTCCTCGGCGTCGCAACGCAGCTCGGCGTGCCGCTGCAGCACGCCGCTGCCGCCAGAATACTACGTAGGAGTATATAGGCAAGCATCGCGTCGCTTCATGCGTGTTCGTCCGCGCACTGCGCATCGCCCATCGCGCACAGGTGCTCGAACACTGCCAGCACGAGCTCGGAGCGCACGCCGTGTTCGGCGCGCGCGATCCACAGCGGCGGCTGTGGGAGCCGGGCATAGCCGTCGAGCCGCTGCAGCCGGCGCCGCGCGAGCGCGTCGGCGGCGAGCAGCGCCGACACCAGCGCGACGCCGCGCCCGCGCAGCGCCGCGTCGAGCAGCAGGCGCGGGTCGTCGTAGATCGCCGCGCGCGCGAAGTCGCCGAGATGCAGA
>JAKAHP010000320.1 GCA_021825505.1 Pseudomonadota bacterium | reverse complement strand
CCGATCTTGCCCTTGCTTGCCCTCCCATGGGCGCCCCGGGCGGGCGAGCCGCGAGGCTCGGCCGGTGCTCCACCGGTTCGCCAACCCGCCCGGTGCTGCCCACCCGTTTGGCGACGGAGGCAGTTCGACCATCGAACTGGAGCAACGCAATGAGCAATCCCCAGGGCAACATCAAACATGGGCACCACGGCACGCTGACCTACGCGCGCTGGAAGTCCATGCTGCAGCGGTGCTGCAACCCGAACGCCAGCAACTACCGCTACTACGGCGCCAAGGGCGTCACCGTCTGGGATGCGTGGCGCGAGTCGTTCGAAGCATTCCGCGAGGACATGGGCGAATGCCCGTCGCCGGCAATGACGCTGGAGCGACTGGACAACACCATCGGATATCGACCCGACAACTGCATCTGGATGGAGCGCAGTCAGCAGGCTCGCAACCGATCCAACTGCGTTCACCTGACGCACGCCGGCCGCACGATGATCGTCGCGGATTGGGCAAAGGGACTCGGCGTTTCGGCGAATGCCTTGCGGCAGCGCCTCGTGTTGGGATGGTCCGCCGAGCGCACACTGACGACGCCGATCAAGCGGCGCGGCCGGTAGAGCTGCGCCGGCGCACCTTCCGGGCCGCGCTGGAGCGCATCCGCGAGGTCGACCGCGATGATGCACTCCAGACGATCAACAGCTATTTCGGCCTGGCGCGCCAGGCGACGGCCAGCCACAGCGACCGCGCGAGGATCGCGAACGCCGCACGGCGCCGCGGGCACAGCGTGAAGGCGGATCTGACCAAGGCGTACAGGAGAGCGACGTGACCGCCCCCATCACCCTCACCCACGCCGAGCTGGTCGAGATCACCGGCAAGGAATCCGGCGCGGCGCAGTGCCGTGTGCTCACCCGGATGGGCTGGGCATTCGAGCGCATCGGCAGCCGCCCGCTGGTGAGCCGCGCGTATGCCGAACGGCGCCTGTCTGGAGAGCAGCCCAAAGCGCCTGTCGGATTCGACTTCAGCGCTGTGCGATGATTGCCGACCACGGTGGCCAGCAATAACCGACCATGAAGCGCTTTCGTGCCCGCATCCGCCGCGGCAAGAACGGCCAGGTCTGGACCTGCTACTACTGGGACGGACGCGGCGCCGAGCGCGGCGAGGTCTCCCTTGGCACCGACTACGCCGAGGCGAAACGCCGATGGGAAGAACTGGAAGGCCTGCGCGACGCCGGCGCCGGCACGCTGAAACAGGCGTTCGACAAGTTCGAGGCCGACGTGCTTCCCACCTACACCAGCGCGACAACGCGACGCGACTACGCCAACAGCCTGCGCGCCATGCGGCCAACCATGGAGCGCGCGACGTGGGAGGCGATCACAACGCCCATGCTCGCCGCCTACCGAGATCAGCGCAGCGCCAAGACTCGTGCGAATCGCGAACTCGCCCTGCTCAGTTTGGTCTGGAAGTGGGCGCGCGAGTGGGGCTACACGCAACTCCCCTACCCGGGCCAGGGCATGCGCAAGAATCCGGAGCGAGCACGAGCGATCCAGGTCACGGACGCGGCATTCGCCGCGCTCTACGCCCACGCGGATCCGGTGCTGCGCGACGCGCTCGACTGGATCACGGCGACCGGGCTACGGATCACCGACGTTCTTGCGCTCCGGCTGACCGATTGCCGCGATGGCGTTGTGCGCGTGCAGGCCAACAAGACCGGCAAGCCGGCCGAGTTCGTCATCGGCGCCAGCGCCGTGCTGCCGCGGCTGATCGAGGCGCGCAAGGCCAACAAGAGAGCGATGCACCTTCGGATGCTGGCCACGCCGACCGGCCGGGCAGTGACCGAGCGCATGCTGCATGATCGATTCGTGGCTGCCCGCACCGCTGCGGAGAAGGCCGCGCCGGAGCTGCTGGATGCACTCCGGGGATTGGTGCTGCGCGACATGCGCAAGCGCGCCGCCGCGCTGGCCCCGGATCTGGCGACCGCAGCGACGCTGCTGCAGCACAGCAGCCCGGCTGTCACACGCCGCCACTACCGGACACAGGGCGACAAGATCGCCCCGGTCCGGTGACGGAAATCGCTTCCGCAGTCGCGCTGCAGCCCGCAAAAACGCTAGATCGCTTTCAGCGCCGGAACGCGGAAGCGATCGCGCTGCAACCCGCGCCACAACATGCTTTCGTGGGGTGACTCAAAATCCACCGCCCTTAAAAGCGTGCGGGTTCGAGTCCCGCTCCCGGCACCAACAGAATCAGCAACTTAGATCGCATCCACCATTTCGCATGGTGGATCGCTTCCGCGTTCACTTCCGCCCGCTTCCGCGATCTCGGTCGTCAACGCCCCTTCGGCTGCGCCGCCGCGGCGCCGGACAGCGCCCTGACCTGATCGTCATCGCCCATGACGATTGCGAGGTCCGCGACCAGCGCGCGCATGATCTGCTCGGGCGTTCCGGAGACGGGCAGCAGCGCCGGCTTCGGCGGCAACTTCGGCGCCGGGCACGGCACCTGCACGGGCACCGGAACGTCGACCTTCTGCACAACCACTTTTTGTGGTGCTGCTGCACACCCGGAAATTCCAAAAGCAATCGCAATAACTGCAACGAATTCAGCGACTTGCTTCATTTCGACCACCCTGCTGCCAAGCTCTGCGCCTGCCCTGCCGCCCACGCCGCGGCACTCGCGCACGTCGCCGGCACCGGCGCGGCCTCGATGCGTTCGACGCGCGTCTGGTAGACCACCCTCACCTTCTGCGCGGCCGCGGCCCGGGCCACGGCCTGCTCCTTGGCAGCCTGCTCGTTGGCGACACCCTGCTGCAGAATGCGCTCGACGCCCGCGTTCTGTGCCGCGATGCCGGCGCGCAGCTGCGTCACGGTCGCCTGCTGCTGGCCGAGTTGCTGCTCAAGTTGGACCGCATGCGCCCGGGCCGACGTCGCTTCGTGGCGCTCCCACGCACCGAACGCCAATGCTGCGGAAATCGGCACGAGCCACCAGACGCGGCGCAGGATGGAAAACAGGATGGTCAGCATCATTGATCCCTTCGAAGGCCGAACCACGCGCCGATGCCAGCCGCCAGCGCCGCAGCGCCGGAGCCGTACTGCACCGGATCGAATGGCCGATGCTCGACGACGATCGACCAAGCCGATTGCGCCAGGAAGCCGAGCACGAGCAAGAACGCCGCAACGCGCGCATCGTCCGGGACGCCGTGGGCATCCTCGAACATCAACTTGATCCATGCAATCATGGTGAGCAGTGACCGCCGGCCTCGAACACGTCGAGCATGTTGTGGCACACCCACTTGGCGACGCGCTGACGATAGGCACTCAGTCCGGTGGGATTGACCAACGCCAGGTAGCGGTCGAGACGCTTGGTCAGCACCCATTCGCGCGGCAGGTCGAGGAAGACGGGCGTCGCAGCGATCTGAAGCAACATGTCCAGCGCGACGCCGACCGCGAGGATCGGCAACGCGAGAATGAACACCGGTTTGGACAGCTTGCCGGCGAGTTTCGCGGTGCGAAATCCCATGATGGCGACGAAGCACACC
>JAKAHP010000319.1 GCA_021825505.1 Pseudomonadota bacterium | reverse complement strand
CCCGACCGCTCCGTCCTGCAGCGTCAAGCGCTGCTCTTCATCGTCTGCCTGGCCGCCGCCGCGCCGCGTGCGTGGTTGCCGGCGACGCTGCCGCTGCAGCCCGCGGCGGCGGTCGCGGCATTCGCGGTGCTGGCCTGGGGCGCCGAGGCGTTGCCGGCGATCGTCGGCGCCGCGACGCTGGCGGCGCTGTACTTCGCGCACACCGCGCTGGCGCCGGCGCTGCTGCTGGCACTGGCGCAGGGCCTGGGCCCGTGGCTCGGGCGCGCCGCGCTCGGGGCGCGGGCGCGTCGCCGGCTGTGGCGCACACCGCACAGCGTCGCGCGCTTCCTGCTGACGATGGTGCCGCTCGACGGTGCAGTACTCGCGCTGGGCGGCGTCGCCGCGGGGGCACTGCAGCACGGCGCCGGGCCGCAGCCGTGGGCCCAGGCCATCGCGGCGATGTGCGCGGTGGCGATGATGACGCCGGCGCTGCACGGTCTCTGGCGGCACGGGCTGCCGCGGCGCGCGCGCGGCGAAGGCGGCGCGGTGCTGCTGGCCACCGTCGCGCTGGGTGCCGTGCTGTTGCTCACACCGGGCATCCCGTCGGCGGTACGCAGTGGCCTGCTCGGCTTGCTGCTGGTGCCGGTGCTGTGGGCGATTTTCCGGCTCGACGCGAGCTTCGTCGCGCTGGCCGTCGCGCTGATCTACCCGCTGGCGCTGGGCGCGGTGCTCGCCGGCTTCGGGCCGAACACCGAGGCACCGCGCGAACTCGCGTTGCTCGGCGCGCAGTTGCGCGGCATCGCGCTGGCCATCGCGGCGCTGCTGGCCGCGACGCTGCAGGCGCGCCGGCTGCGTGCGGTCGACGCGCTGCGCGCACTCAATACCGATCTCGAGCGTCGCGTCCACGAGCGCGCCGAGCAGCTGGCACACCAGCAGCGCGATTTTCGCGAGGTGCTGCAGCAGCTGCCGACACCGGCGCTGCTGTGCGACGCCGCCAGCGGTGCGCTGCTCCATGCCAACCCCGCGGCGCAGGCGCTGTTCGGCGCGCCGCACGGCGCGACCTTGCGTGACGTGGCCGCGTGGGACGATCCCGCCGCGGTCGACGCGCTGTGTCGGGACGGCTCCGGCGTACGCGCCGAGCTTGCGCTGCGACACGCCGACGGCAACACGCTGCGCCTGGCCGTGGCGGCGACGCGCATGCACTTCGACGGTACCGCCGCCTGCCTGCTGAGCTTCGACGACGTCACCGTGCGGCACCGGCGCGAGCAGGCGCTGCGGCAGCAGGCCGGCACCGACGCATTGACCGGCGCCGCGAACCGCTACGCGCTCGACGCGCGCCTGCCGCACGCGCTGGCCGAGGCGCGCCGCGCCGGCACGAGCGTGGCGGTCGGCGTGCTCGATCTGGATGAGTTCAAGCAGGTCAACGACACCTGGGGACACGCGATCGGCGACCAGCTGCTGGTGGCGTTCGCCGCGCGGCTGCGCCGCGCGCTGCGCCCCACCGATCTGTTGGCGCGCCTGGGCGGCGACGAGTTCGTCGTCGTGTTCGAACAGCTGGACGGCGCGCATCCGCAGCGGCAGCTCGACGCGGCGCTGCAGCAGCTGCACGAGGCGAGCGCCGGCGACATCGACCTGCCGTGCGGTGCGCGCGTCGAGCTGGCGCTGTCGATGGGCATCGCGCTGTACCCGCAGCACGCCGAACAACCCAGCGAACTGTTGCGCCAGGCCGACGTCGCGATGTATCAGGCCAAGCGGCGCAAGCACACCGGATCCTGGTGGCAATTGCACGCCGCCGACCCGGCGCAGCCCGGTGAGGAAGAGACCATCGACGCCTATGGCGACGCCGCGCGCGAGCTGCTCGAACGCCACGCCGGCGAGCGGGCGACGCTGCGCGACGCCTTCGTGGCCCAGTTCGAGCGCGAGGTCGAGACCGATGCGCAGATCGCGACGCTGCTGACCCACCTCGACACGGCCACGCGCCGGCGCCTGGCAGCACGCCAGACCGCGCACTTCGAGCGCCTGTGCGCACCGGGCGCGAGCCGCGCGCGCGTGCTGGCGCGGGCGCGACGCGCCGGTCGCCGCCTCGCACTGGCCGGCATCGACACCGCGCTGCAATTGCGCGCGCATGCGCTGTACCGCCATCGTCTGGTCGACGCGCTGAACCGCGCGCTGCTCGGCGCGCAGCAGCGCTACCGTCTGCTGCAGGTCATCGAGACGCGCTTGCAGGACGATCTGCAGACCCTGCTGCACGCCGCGCAACAGGTGCAGGCTGCCTACGCCGCACTGCTCGCCGCACCCCTGCCGGCGCTGGGCAGCCTGTGGCCCGACGCCAGCGCCCAGGCGCTGGCCGCGCTGGGCGCGTTGCCGGGGGTGCAGGCCGCGCTGCTGATGCGCGCCAGCAGCAGCGGCGTGCTGACCCCTGAGGCCAGTTTCGGGCCATGCGCGCGCGAAGTCGCCGCGGTGCTGAGCCGGCGCGGCGCCGAGCCGCTGCTGGACGCCGCCAGCGCGCGCGGCATGGGCCCGGGCGCGCGCGCCTGGCGCAGCCTGCAGATCCATTCGACGCCGGCACTGACGCGCGACGCCGCACACGCGCCGTGGAGCGCCGCGGCCGCGGCGCTGGGGGTCGGCTCGGCGCTGGCGGTGCCGATCCGCGACACGCAGGGCCAGGCGGTCGCGGTGCTGCTGCTGTACGGCGCGCAGGCGGCACAGTTCGAGGCGGCGGCGATGCAGCTGTTCGCGCGCCATCTGCGCCAGCACTGGGAAGAAATCTGGCTGCGCTGCGCGAGCGCGGCGCCGGTGGTCGCCGAGGAGCAGGCGCGCGAACTGCGCAGCCTGCTGTTCTCCGGTGGACTGGCGATGTACGTGCAGCCGGTCGTCGACCTGCGCGACGGCACGCTCAGCAAAGTCGAGGCGCTGGCGCGGATGATCCACCCGGACGGCCGCGTGATCGGCCCGGGCGCGTTCCTGCCGCTGCTCGGCGAGGCCGATCTGTCGCTGCTGTTTCGCACCGGCCTGCGCCTGGCGCTGCAGCAGCTGGCGCGCTGGGACGCCTGCGGGCTGCACGTCGACGTCGCGGTGAACCTGCCGCCGCGCACCATGCTCGACGCGCAATGCCCGCAATGGATCACCGCTGCGCTGCGCGAGCACGGCATCGCACCGCGCCGGCTGACCCTGGAGCTGCTCGAGCACCAGAGCCTCGATCCGGCGGCGCAGGACGCCGCGGTGGCGCGGCTGGCGCCGCTGGGCGTGCAGTTGTCGATGGACGACCTCGGCTCGGGCTACAGCAGCCTGCAGCGGCTGGCCGCGCTGCCGTTCACGTCGATCAAGGCCGACCAGGGGCTGCTGGTGCGCATCCGCGAGCAGCCGCTGCAGACGCTGAGCATGCTGCGCACGATCATCCAGATGGGCGACGACCTCGATCGCGGCGTCGTCATCGAGGGGCTCGAGGACGCCGACATGGTCGAGGCCGCGCGCTGGCTCGGCGCCCCTTACGGCCAGGGCTACGGCCTGGCGCGGCCGATGTCGGCCGGCGCACTGGCCGAC
>JAKAHP010000318.1 GCA_021825505.1 Pseudomonadota bacterium | reverse complement strand
TAGGGTAAACTCGATTGAGCCTTCAAATTTCATGGCAATTCAGTCCTTGAGGTGATCAACGTAAGGCTAAGAGGCCATTTCAGAATTACCGAAATGGCCCCTGATATAGGGGAGCGTGAGGGGATCTATCCCCTCATTTTGAAATGAGTTCTAAGAAGCGCGCCACGTCTGTTTCCTGCTTCTCAGATGGGTAGATGGTTGTACTTGCGCAGGTTCTTATCGACCATGGATTCGGGCAGGAATCGGCGCATGAAGCTCACCTGGTGCGCCAGTTTCCCGGCGGCATAGCGCCTTCTGGGTACTGTGTCAGTCGCGGCTTTCAATACCGTGCTTGCCACGACTTCGGGGGCGTCGCCTGCGCTCACGCCATTGCGCATCAGCGCTTCCATCTCGGCGCGCACCGAGTCATAGATCGCAAGCGACCGATCCGGCCGCGTCATGCTTTCTTCGAACGCAGTCCGGGTGAGTCCCGGCTCGACCAGCGCAACCCGAATTCCGAATGTGCGCAATTCGTGGTCGAGCGATTCGGAATATCCTTCGACGGCATGCTTCGTCGATGCATACAGAGCATTGTAGGGAGACGGTATCAGTCCCAATATGGAACTCATATTGATGATTCTGCCTTTGCCCTGACGCCGCATTGTCGGCAACACGGCGTTGGTCACGCGGGTGACGCCGAACAGGTTCACGTCGAACAAGGCTTGAGCCTGCGCGGTGGAGGACTCTTCTGCACCGCCGAGCAAGCCGATGCCGGCATTGTTGACAAGCAGGTCGATGCGCCCTGCCTGTTTCAAGACCTCAGCCACCATGTTCCGTACCGAAGCATCGTCGGTCACGTCGCAGACCAGCATGGTGATGCCGTCGGCGCTCTCGGCTGCCGCCTTGCGGCTGGTTCCGAACACGCGGTAGCCTGCCTGCTCGAGCCGCTTGGCCGTTGCCCGCCCAATGCCTGAAGATGCCCCGGTGACCAGGGCTACACGAATATCGCTGTTACTCATGATTCAAATCTCCATGTGGGTTAAATGTCCGTCGTCGTGTAGTCCGCTCATCGGTCGATTCCCCAGATCGTGTACCGCACCGCTATGACCGACGCGAGGCCATAGGCAGCCATCCCAAGCGCGACCAGCGCGAATATCGTCCACGGCGGCGTATGCGCGGCGGCGAGGATCCAGCCGCCGACCGCGATCAGGACCAGCCGCAGCGTGCCGGCGAGCACCGGGCCGCCGACCTTGCCGGCAGCGAGAGCCGAGAAATAAAGGCAAAGCCCCAGTCCGAACAGCGCATAGCAGGGGCCCGCCCAGCGGAAATAGAGTGCGGCCGAAGCAAGCACCTCCGGGTCTTGCGTGAACTGGCGCGTCCACAAGTCAGGGACGATGGCCACCGCAAGCCCAAGCGCGCCGAGCAACGCGCTTGCGAGTGTCGCCGCGATCCAGGTCGCGCGCCGGGCGCGAGCGATCTTGCGGGCGCCAATTGCCATGCCCACCAGCGGCACCGATGCCACACCGATAGCGAATCCGATGGGTATGAGCAGGAATTCGAGCCGGGTGCCGATGCCGTAGCCGGCCAGTGCCGTGGTGCCGAATTGCGCGACCAGTCGGGTGAGGATCAGGATCGTCAGCACGGTCTGCAGCGGCGAGATGCATGCGAGCGCACCCACTTTCAAGATGTCGCGCATCAGTTCACGCCGCAGCGTCGTCGCGCGCACCGACAGCCGGACGCGCGAGCGGCGCGAACGCAGATAGGCATACAGGAATGCTGCACCCAGCGCGTACGCGACCACCTGGCCAGCGGCAACACCGGGCATGCCCAGCCGGGGAAGCGATCCCCAGCCAAGACCGAGTGCGCCACCCACCAATACTTGCAACACGGAGACCGCAAGGAAAGTTGCCGACGGCACCCGCATGTTCCCCGCGCCGCGGATCACCGATGCGAAGGTGTTGGTGAGCCAGACGCCGATCGACCCGACAAACGCGACATTTGAGTACGCGACCGCCTGCGCCAGCGCCTCGCCGTGGCCGCCAAGCGCCGCATACATCGCCGGCCCCAGGACGAGCATCAGCGCCGTGTACAGCGCGCCCGCCGACAAGCCGATCCACATCCCGTGCACGGCAAGGGCGCTCGCGCGCGCGCTGTCTCCGGCGCCGAGCGCGCGGCTCACTGCGGACGACACGCCGCCGCCCATCGCGCCGCCCGAAAGCATCATCTGCAGCATAACCATCGGGAACACGAGGGCCATCGCGGCCAGTGCGCCTACGCCGAGTTTGCCGACATAAGTGGTCTCGGCGATGGCCGCCAACGCAGTCGCCAGCATTGCGCCCATGTTCGGCAGCGCGAATCGCACCAGCGTCGGCAGGATCGGCGCCGTGAGCAGCGGGTCGACAGCGCGCTCCGCTACGGGGTGGGCCATTTCATCCGGATGATGGTCATGGGCTCCGGCCGCGGTTGGGAGGGTGACAGCCAGTGTCGCGGCCGGCGGCGCGCCGTTCATGCGCCAGCTCCCAAATGCATCGGCACGACGCCGGGCAGCGTCACGGCGGCGAGGTCGCGCGCCGCGGCATAGACCCTGGCCGCGCCGGCGGCGAACAGGCCGCGCGCGAACGCGGCGCTGAGGCCACGGTTGGCACCCGTGACGAGCGCGACAGATCCTTGGATCTTCATGGGGATTTCCTTTCAGTGCCTGGTGGTGATGAACGCGATCGTGGTGGCGACGACCGCCGGATCGGCGAGAATGCGCCGGTGGCCCAGGCCGTCGACGCGCAGGTGGCGGGCGCGCGGCCAGGCGGCAGCGCTGGCCAGGCTGTCTTCGATGGCGACGACGCGGTCGTCGGCCGAATGAATGAACAGCGCAGCCTGGCGCAGCTGCGGCGCGCGCCGCGGCAGCGAAACCTGGCGCACGTCGACGCCCATCGCATCGCCGAGCAGCGCCAGCATTGCTTCGGTGCCCGCCGCGTCCAGCCCAGCGGCGGCGGCGAAGCCGCGTGCATAACGATCGTAGTAAGCAGGGGCGGAGATCAACACCGCGCGCTGTGCCGCCAACCCGGCGTGCAGCGCTTCAGCCAGCACCGCCGAGCCGACCGAATGCGCGATCACCGCATGCAGCGGACCGAGCGCCGCACCGACCGCGCGCAGCGCGCGCGCCGCTTGCGGAATCGACGTCTGCTGCCCGGCGGAGGCGCCGTGCGCCGGCAGGTCCATCGCCAATACGGTGTAATCCGCTGCCAGCAGCGGCGGCGCAAACCCGGCGAGGTCGGACGCCTGTCCCTCCCAGCCGTGAAGCCGCAGTACCGCCGGGCCGGTGCCGGCGCGCTGCAGCGCGACTTCGCCTTCCGGCGTGGCGATGCGCAGCGTCGTGCTGCCCTCGAGCGCGAGTGCCTGGCGCTGCGCCGGGGCGCGCGGCGTCAGGAAGGCTCGTGCGACCTGTTCAGGGCTTGGGCGCAGGCCGGTAGCGGTGCGGTTCATTGTAAGTCTCCATATATGACGCACGTCATATCTCTGTTCGAGCTTAACGCTGACGCGGATCCATACGCCGTCAGCCGACGGTGGG
>JAKAHP010000317.1 GCA_021825505.1 Pseudomonadota bacterium | reverse complement strand
GTCAGGCGGTGACGCTGGGCGTCGCCGTCGAAGCCGGCGCGCGGCAGCCCGCCGAGGCCGCAGGCGACGAGCCGGCGTCGTTCGTGCGCCAGCTGATCGACACGATTCCAAGCCCGGTGTTCTACAAGGACCGCGACGGACGCTACCTGGGCGCCAACCGCGCCTTCGAACACTTCACCGGATGCTCGATCGACACGCTGCTCGGCCGCACCGTGCTCGACCTCTACCACCCCGAGCTGGCGCAGCGCTACGCCGCGGCCGACGCCGAGTTGCTGGCCAACCCGGGCACGCAGACCTACGAGGCCGAAGTCGAGACGGCGGACGGCTCACGCCGCGCCGTGCTGTTCAACAAGGCGACGTTCGAACACCACGACGGCTCGGTCGGCGGCCTGGTAGGCGTGATTCTCGACATTTCCGAACTCAGGGCTGCCGAGCGCGCCTTGCACGAGATGCATGCCCGCCTGGAGCTGGCGGTCGACGCCTCGCAGCTGTCGCTGTGGGAGCTCGACGTCACCACCAATCGGGTGCAGCTCGACCATCGCTGGGCGGCGATGCTGGGCCTGCCGGCGCAGGCCCGGCAGGTCGACGGGGCCGAGCTGCTCGCCAGCGTGCACCGCGACGACCTGCCGGACACGCTGCAAGGCGCGGTCGCCGCGCTGAAAGGCCGCGCCGCCGACTTCGACCGCGAGTTGCGCGTACGTGCGGCCGACGGCCAATGGCGCTGGATACGCTGCGTCGGTCGCGTCGTCGAGCGCGATGCCGGCGGCCGCGCGCTGCGCGCGATCGGCACCAACCAGGTGATCGACGCGCGCAAGGCCGGCGAGCAGCAGATCCTGCACCGCGCCTTCCACGACTACCTGACCGAGCTGCCCAACCGCTATGCGTTGACGCGGCGCCTCGACCAGGACCTGGCGCGCGCAGCGCGGCTGAACCGGATGGTCGCGCTGTGCATGTTCGACCTCGACGACTTCAAGACCGTCAACGACCGCCACGGCCACGCCATCGGCGACCGCCTGCTGCGTGAGCTCGCCACGCGCCTGCGCGGGCTGGTGCGCGACGCCGACTTCCTGGCCCGGCTGGGCGGCGACGAGTTCGTCATCGTCATCGCCGACCTCGAGCAGCCGCGTGCCGCCGAGGAACTCGATGCACTGCTGGCGCGGGTGCACGGCGCGGTCGACGACAGCTTCGACGCGATCGCGCCGCAGCCGCTGCGCGTGGGCATGAGCGGCGGCGTCGCGCTGTACCCGCTGGACGCGCACGACGCCGACGCGCTGCTGCGCGAGGCCGACGTCGCGATGTACGCGGCCAAGCGCCACAAGGTCGATCGCACGCGCTGGTGGCAGGCGCGCAGCCGACGCCAGGAATGGGTCAGCGAGGCCGACGTCGCGCTCGACGCGTTCGGCGCGCGCGCCGCCGAATTGATCGCGCGCCACCGCGAGCTGCTCGACGCGGTGACGCAGCAGTACCTGGCGTCGTTCTTCGACGTTCCCGGCGCGCGCCAGGCGATTTTCACCACGCTGCGCGACGAGGAACGTCAGCAGCTGCGCGCCGCGCAGCGCGCCTGCCTGGACGAGATGCTGGGCGCCGATACGCGCGCCCACCGCCTGGGCGACACCGCGCTGCGCATCGGCTGCGCGCACGCCCTGGTCGGCGTCGGCGCCGGACTGCTGGTGGAGGAGATCGATCGCTTCCGCGCACTGTTCAGCGAGCAACTCAATCGCTCGTCGATGCTCGCGCGCGACCGCTACCGGATGCGCGCGGTGGTCGACGCGCGCCTGCAGCTGCACCTGCGTGCCCAACTCGGCGCGCACGAACTGGTGCAGGCGCAGTACACCGACCTGCTGTCGGATCCCCTGCCCGCGCACGGCACGCTGTGGGCCGACGTCGTCGCCGCGGAGCTGCCCCAGCTTGGCGCGCTGGCCGGCATGCGCGGCGTGACGCTGATGCGACTGGCGTCGAACGGCGCGTTCGCGGTCGAGAGCAACGCCGGTCCGATGGGCGAGCGCCTCGCCGACGCGCTGCAGGGGCCGCACGGCGAGGCCGTGGTCGACCTGCAGTCGCCGCGCGGCCAGGGCCTGACCGCGGTGGCATGGCGCAGCGGCGAGATCTGCACCTCACCCGCCTACGCACTCGATCCCCGCTACGCCGCGTGGCGCGGGCGCGCCGAGGCACTGGGCATACGCGCCAGCCTGAGCGTGCCGATCCGCGACGCCGCCGGCAACGCGGTCGCGGTGCTGAGTTTCTTCGGCGCCTACCCGAACCAGTTCGAATCGTCGGCGATGCGCCAGTTCGCGCGCGGCGTGCAGCAACGCTGGGAGCAGCTGTGGTCGCGCTGCACGACCCCGGCGCCGGTGGTCGCGCAGCAGCGCGCGCGCGCGCTGCGCGAGCGCCTGTTCGCCGGCGGCTTCACGCTGCACCTGCAGCCGGTGGTCGACCTGCGCAGCGGGCGTCTGCTCAAGCTCGAGGGCCTCGGCCGCCTGCAGCTCGACGGCGGCGAAATCGTCAGCCCCGGCCTGTTCCTGCCGCTGCTCGGCGACGCCGAACTCGACCACCTGTTCCGCCTCGGTCTCGACCAGGTGCTGGCCACGCTGGTCGCGCTCGAGGCGCGCGGAATCGCCGTCGACGTGTCGCTGAACCTGGCGCCGGGAACGCTGCTCGACGCCGACTGCCCGGCCTGGGTCGACGACGCGCTGCGCCGTCACGGCGTGGCGCCGCAGCGCCTGCACCTCGAGCTGCTCGAGAGCGGCCAGCTCGACGCCTCGGCGCAGGACGAGGCGGTGGCGCGCTTGACGCGCCTGGGCATCAAGCTGGCGATGGACGACCTCGGCGCCGGCTACAGCAGCCTGCAGCGGCTGTCGGCCTTGCCCTTCGACTCGATCAAGATCGACCAGAGCCTGACCCTCAACCTGCGCCGTGCGCCGCTGCGCAGCCTGCCGCTGATCCGCTCGCTGATCCAGCTGGCGCGCGACCTCGAGCGCCAGGTCGTGGTCGAGGGACTGGAAGACGCAGGCATGATCGAGGCCGCGCTGGCGCTGGGTGCCGATCTCGGCCAGGGCTACGGCATCGCGCGGCCGATGCCGCTGGACGCTGTCGTGCGCTGGCACGCGGCGTGGACGCCGCCACCGGGCGACGGACCGCGCACCTTCCTCGGCGCGCTGGCGCATCAGTGGCTGCTGACGCAGCGCGACCCCGAGCCGCGCCAGGCACGCGTCGCCGAATTCCTGCGCGGCCGCGCCGAGCCGGACGCGGCGGCGTGGCTGCAGCGGCTCGACGCCGGCGCCGACACACGCACCCAGCACGCGCTGCTGCACTGGCTGGTCGAGCAAGCCGCACAGGAATAGCGCGCGCGCCCGGCTACCCCGGGTGGTGCGCGGCCACGCGCTCGAGCCACGCGCGCGCGGCGGCCGACAGGTGCCCACCGCGGCGCCACACCAGCGCGAGGTCCCAGCGCAAGCCAGCATCGTCCAGCGGCAGCACGCGCACGCCGGGGTGGGCGCGCTGGCGCGCGATCGCGCCGGGCAGGAAGCCCACGCCCAGGCCGCTGGC
>JAKAHP010000316.1 GCA_021825505.1 Pseudomonadota bacterium | reverse complement strand
CCATGCGCTGGAAACGCACCCAGGTATCGGCCTGGATGTACTCCATGATGTGGCCGATGTGGAACGGGCCGTTGGCGTAGGGCAGGGCGGTGGTGACGAACAGGCGGCGCTTCGTAGTCATGCGGGAACCGGCGGCTGGGGCCGCCGCGGCGGGCGGACGAAAAAGGGAGGGGGCGAAGCGGGAATTGTAGGAGCCGCGGCGCGTCTCGGTGCGCGCGGCACTAGACTGAAACTTTGTCGCCGGCCGCCGGCGCCGTCGTGAAGCTTGGATCGCGGCGCGCAGGCGCCGTACGCCAACCCCACTTCCGCCGCCATGAGCTCAAACACCGCTTCCGCGCTGTCCGCCGCCGTCGCCCAGGCCCTCGCGCCGCTGATCGATCCCGATACCGCGACGCCGCTGGGGCGCCTGTTCGCGCCGCCGCGCGTGGACGGCGGCCGCGTGCAACTGAGCCTGCAGCTGGGCTGGCCGGCGCGCAGCCGCCACGCCGCGCTGCGCACGCTGGTGGCCGAGGCGCTGGCCGGGCTGCCCGGGGTCGACGCGGTCGAGCTCGAGATCGACTCGCGCGTGACCGCGCATGCGGTGCAGGGCGGCCTCAAGCCGCTGCCCGGGATCGCCAACGTGATCGCGGTGGCGTCGGGCAAGGGTGGTGTCGGCAAGAGCACGACGGCGGCCAACCTGGCGCTGGCGCTGGCCGCCGAGGGCGCCGCGGTCGGCCTGCTCGACGCCGACATCTACGGCCCGTCGCAGCAGATGATGCTGGGCTTGCAAGGCCGCCCGGACAGCACCGACGGCCAGACCATGGAGCCGCTGCGCGCGCACGGTCTGCAGGTGATGTCGATCGGCGTGCTGCTCGACCCCGACCAGCCGATGATCTGGCGCGGCCCGATGGCCACGCAGGCGCTCGAGCAGCTGGTGCGGCAGACGCGCTGGAGCGGCCTCGACTATCTGATCGTCGACCTGCCGCCGGGCACCGGCGACATCCAGCTCACGCTGAGCCAGCGCGTGCCGCTGACCGGCGCGCTGATCGTGACGACGCCGCAGGACATCGCGCTGCTCGACGCTCGCAAGGGCCTGCGCATGTTCGAGAAGGTCAACGTGCCGGTGCTGGGCATCGTCGAGAACATGGCGGTGCACGTGTGCTCGAACTGCGGCCACGCCGAGCACGTGTTCGGCAGCGGCGGCGGCGAGCGCATGGCGCGCGACTTCGGCGTCGAGCTGCTCGGCAGCCTGCCGCTGGACCTGCGCATCCGCGAGCAGGCCGACAGCGGCCGCCCCAGCGTGGTGGCCGAGCCCGACGGCGTCGCCGCGCGCGAGTACGGCGCGATCGCGCGACGGCTGGCGGCGCGCATCGCGCAGCGCGGCAAGGACTATTCGTCGAAGTTCCCGACCATCAAGGTCGTCGACAGCTGATTGGCAGGGTTGGGGCGGCCCGGCGATGGCTTGAGAGCGCGGCGCTGGGGAATACCCTCGGCCTAGTCAAAGCGCGGCGCAGCGGTTATCCTCGCCGTTATTTCGAACGGTCGTTCTTTTTTTTGGCGGCCGACGACCGCTGGAGCCCACCGCATGAACGAACGTCCCTGGCTCGCGTCCTATCCGGCCGATGTACCGGCCGAGATCGACCCGGGCAGCTGCAAGTCGCTGGTCCACCTGCTGCGCCGCAGCTTCGCGCAGTACGCGCAGCGCCCGGCGTTCGCTTATATGGGGCGCACGACCAGCTACGCGCAGTGGGACCGCCATTCGGCCGCACTGGCCGCGTGGCTGCAGCAGCAGGGCTTGAAGCGCGGCGACCGCGTCGCGGTGATGATGCCCAATGTGCCGCAATACCCGATCGCGGTGGCCGCGATCCTGCGCGCCGGGCTGGTCGTGGTCAACGTCAACCCGCTGTACACCGCGCGCGAGCTCGAGCACCAGCTGCACGACAGCGGCGCGGCCGGCATCGTCATCCTGGAGAACTTCGCGCACACGCTGCAGCAGGTCGACGCGGCGCAGCGCCCGCGCGTCGTGCTGGTCGCCAGCCTGGGCGAGATGCTCGGCTTCCCGCTGGGCACCGTGGTCGATTTCGTCGTGCGCCACCGCAAGCGCCTGGTGCCGCGCTTCGAGCTGCCCGGCCATGCGCGCTTCGGCGCGGCGCTGGCCGCCGGCGCCGCGCTGCATCTGAACGAGGCCGACCCCGATCCGGCCGACGTCGCGGTGCTGCAGTACACCGGCGGCACCACCGGGGTCTCGAAGGGCGCGGTGCTGAGCCAGCGCAACCTGGTCGCCAACGTGCTGCAGTCGGAAGCGTGGAACCGCCCGGCGCTGCACAAGAAGGGCGCGCCGCAAGGCCAGATCAACACGGTGTGCGCGCTCCCCCTCTATCACATCTTCGCCTTCACCGTGGTCATGCTGCTGTCGGCGCACCAGGGCGGCATGATCATCCTGGTGCCGAATCCGCGCGATCTGCCGGCGACCCTCAAGGAGCTGCGGCGCTGGCCGGTGCACAGTTTCCCGGCGGTCAACACGCTGTTCAACGCATTGCTGCATCACGCCGACTTCGAGCGCGTCGACTGGTCGCATCTGCTGATCTCGCTGGGCGGCGGCATGGCGGTGCAGGAGGCGGTGGCGCGGCAGTGGCTGCAGAAGACCGGCTGCCCGATCTGCGAAGGCTACGGGCTGTCGGAGACTTCGCCGTCGGCGATCTGCAATCCGACCGATACCGACCATTTCTCGGGCACCATCGGGCTGCCGATCCCGTCGACCGAGGTCGCCATCGTCGACGACGACGGCCACGCGCTGCCGCTGGGGCAGGCCGGCGAAGTCGCGTTGCGCGGCCCGCAGGTGATGCGCGGCTACTGGCAGCGCGACGAAGACACCGCGCGCGCGTTCACCGCCGACGGTTTCTTCCGCACCGGCGACATCGGGGTGCTCGACGCGCAGGGCTATGTGAAGATCGTCGACCGCAAGAAAGACATGATCCTGGTGTCGGGCTTCAACGTGTACCCGAACGAGGTCGAGGATGTCGCGGTTTCGCACCCCGGCGTGCTCGAGGCGGCCGCGGTCGGCGTGCCCGACGCCAATTCGGGCGAGGCGGTGCGGCTGTTCGTCGTGCGCCGTGATCCGCAGCTGACCGAGGAAGCGCTGAAGGCCTTCCTCGCCGAGCGCCTGACCGGCTACAAGCGGCCCAAGAGCATCGTGTTCCGCGACGAGCTGCCGAAGACGCCGGTGGGCAAGATTCTGCGCCGCTCGCTGCGCGACGCCTGACGCCGCGCGGCGTCAGCCGCGCAGCAGCGCGCAGGCCTCGGCCGGCGTCAGCGCCGGCCACAGCGCCCAGCCCTGCACGCGGGTGCAGCCGGCGCATTCGATCCAGGCCAGGTCGGCGGCGTCCTCGACGCCTTCGGCGATGGTCTGCAGCCCAAGGCTGCGCGCCATCGCCAGCGTGGCGTGCACCACCGCGGCCTTGTGGCGGTCGCCGGCGACGCCGTGGCAGAAGGCGCGGTCGATCTTGAGCTGGCTGGCCGGCAGCCGGGTCAGGTATTCGAGGCTGGAAAAGCCGACGCCGAAATCGTCCAGC
>JAKAHP010000315.1 GCA_021825505.1 Pseudomonadota bacterium | reverse complement strand
CGCGCGTCGAGCACGAGGGTGCCGCGCAGGCCCTGCGGCAGGCTGCCGCAGCCGTGCAGCCACAGCGTGTTGACGTCGGCCGCGCCACGCGCGAGGCGCGCCTCGTTGACCGCGTGGTGCTGCCACACCATCTGCATCTCGGTCAGCAGCCGCCGCCATGGCCGCGCGGCCTCGCCGCCCGGCATCCAGCTGGCGACGTTGCGCCCGATCGCGCGCGCCGGGTCGGCGGTGTCGACTTCGGCCAGGCTGGGATGCGCCAGCAGCCAGCGCCCGGGTTCGGCTTGCTCGACGCGCCAGCCGTCGTCGACCAGCAGCCCGCGCACCGCGTCGAGCAGCGCACCGGCTTCGTCGGCACCGAGTTGCACGCGCTGCGGATCGTCCAGGCTCAGGCTTTCGCGGCCGAGTTCGAGATGCACCGGCAGCGCCAGCGCCCAGGCCGCGTCGCCGAGCTCGATGCCGTCGGCCAGCGCCGCCAGCGCGCCCCAGGGCGCGCGCTCGGCGCCCGCCAGTCCGAGCTCGGCGAGCAGCCAGCGCTCGGCCGGACTCAGCCACGCCGCTTCGGCGTCGGCGCGCGCCGGCTCCTCGGCGACGAGCTCGGCCGGACGCAGCGCGCGGCTCAGACGCGGCAGCACGCCGCGCTGCAAAGCCGCGTCCCAGGGCTGGCCGGCGACCGCGGCGGTATCGATCAGGATGTTGTGCATGCGCAGATTATCCGCTGCGCGCCGCGAACCACCGCCGTCGCGCGGGGCCGCGACGCACTACGATGGCGGGGTCTGTTTCACGTGCGACCGGAGCCCGTCCCACCATGCAAACCGCCAAAATCGCCGTCGTCACCGGCGCCTCCTCGGGTATCGGCGAGGCCTGCGCGCACGCGCTGGCCAGCGCCGGCTTCCAGCTCGTGCTGGGCGCGCGCCGCGCCGATCGCCTGGCCGCCGTGGCCGCGGCCACCGGCGGCCGCGCCGTGCCGCTCGACGTCAGCCAGCGCGACAGCGTCGAGGCGTTCGCCGCGCAATTGCCCGAGCGCGTGCATCTGCTGGTGAACAACGCCGGCGGGGCGCTCGGCCTGGAGCCGCTGGCCGAGTTCGACGAAGACGCCTGGCTGACGATGTATCAGAGCAATGTGCTCGGGCTGGCGCGCATGACCCGCGCGCTGTATCCGAAGCTGCTCGCGTCGGGCAACGGCCATGTCGTCAACATCGGCTCGATCGCCAGTTTCGAGACCTACGTCGGCGGCGCCGGCTACACCGCGGCCAAGCACGCGGTGCGCGCGCTGAGCCAGACCATGCGCCTGGAGTGGCTGGGCCAGCCGCTGCGCGTCACCGAAGTCGACCCCGGACTGGTCGAGACCGAGTTCTCGCTGGTGCGTTTCGCCGGCGACAGCGAGCGTGCCGCCAAGGTCTACGCCGACACCCGTCCGCTGCTCGCCACCGACGTCGCCGACGCGGTGCTGTGGGCCGCAACCCGGCCAGCGCACGTCAACATCGACGAAATCGTGCTGCGCCCGACCGACCAGGCGCGCGCCGACAAGGTGTTCCGCCGCGCCCAGGGCTGAAGCACGCATGGAACTGCCCTACGAGCTGCTGATCGGCTGGCGCTACACCCGCGCCGGCCGCCGTGCGCGCCGCAACGGATTCATCTCCTTCATCTCCTTCGTCTCGATCGCCGGCATCGCGCTGGGCGTGGCCGCGCTCATCGTGGTCATTTCGGTGATGAACGGATTCCAGCAGGAAGTGCGCCAGCGCATGCTCGGCGTGCTGCCGCACATCCAGGTGTTCGCCGCCGACGGCGGCGCGCTGGGGGCCGACTGGCCGCAGCTGCAGCAGCGCATCGCGCGCGACCCCGACGTCACCGGCGTGGCTCCGTTCGTCTCGAGCCAGGCGCTGCTGGCGCAGGGCAGCCAACTGTTCGGCGTGCTCAGCTGGGGCATCGTCCCGGCCGATGAAGCGCGCGTGTCGAGCCTGGGCCGGCACATGATCGCCGGCAGTCTCGACGCGCTGCACGCGGGCGCCTTCGGCGTCGTGCTCGGCGACGCGCTGGCGCGCAACCTGGGCGTCGGCGTCGGCGACCAGGTCACGATGGTCGTGCCCAGCGCGAGCCTGACCCCGGCCGGGATGATTCCGCGGCTGCGCACGCTGCGCGTGGTCGGCATCTTCCACGCCGGGCACTACGAATACGACTCGAGCCTGGCACTGCTCGACATCGGCGACGCCGAGCGCCTGTTTCTCAGCGCCGGCCCGACCGGGCTGCGCGTGCAGACGCGCGACGCCGACCGCGCGCCGCTGGTGGCGCAGCAGCTGCAGTCGATGCTGCCGGCGGCCGACGTGGCGCAGCCGTGGACCGAACAGAACCGCACCTGGTTCGAGGCCGTGCTGATCGAGAAACGCATGATGTTCATCATCCTGGCGATGATCGTGGCGGTCGCGGCGTTCAACCTGGTGTCGACCCTGGTGATGACGGTGACCGACAAGCAGGCCGACATCGCGATCCTGCGCACCCAGGGCGCCAGCCCGCGCTCGATCATGGCGATCTTCGTCGTGCAGGGCGCGGTCACCGGTTTCATCGGCGTGGCCAGCGGACTCGCGCTGGGCTTGCTGATCGCGTTCCACGTCGATCCCATCGTGAGTTTTCTCGAATGGGTATTCCACACCCAGTTCCTGCCGGCCAGCGTCTATCTGATTCATCGCATGCCCAGCGACCCGCGCCTGCCCGACATCGTCACGATCACCGCGGTGGCGCTGGTGCTGAGCCTGCTGGCCACGCTGTACCCGAGCTGGCGCGCGGCGCGTGTGCAACCGGCCGCGGCGCTGCGTTACGAATGAATCGCACCGCGCGAATACCGCCCCACTCACGCCGCAGTAACACAAAGTAAACTCAAGGTTTCGGCCCACACCACGCCCCGGAACCATGAGCGAATCCGCCCTCCACGTCCACGCGCCGCACGACGAAGCGGTCCACCACGCGGCCGCCTCCGGGCGGCGCGACCTGAACCAGTGGGTAGCGATGTTCACCGCGCTGCTCGCGGCCTTGGGCGCGCTGGTCAGCTACCAGGGCTCGCGGCTGATGGAGGAGGTGCTGCTGTACAAGAACGAGGCGGTGCTGCAGAAGGCGCACGCGACCGACGAGTGGAACTACTACCAGGCGGTCAGCACCAAGGCTCATCTGATGGAGCTGTCACGTGACCTGGCGCCGCCGTCGCGGCACGCCGCGATCGACGCGAAAATCGCCAAGTATGAACTGCAAAAGCGGGAGCTGAAGGCGCATGCCGACGCGCTCGAGGCGGCATCGGCCAAGGCCGACCGCGAATCGGCCGAGCTGAGCCGCCCGCACGCGCGCATCGCCGGCAGCCTGATCGCGCTGCAGATCGCGATCTCGCTGGCGTCGATCACCGCGCTGACCGGCCGACGCTGGCTGTTCGCCGCGGCCCTGGCGAGTGCGGCGGTCGGCGTCGCGGTCTGGCTCAGCGCGCTGGCCAGCGTCGGCATGGTGGCGCTGTAAGGCGGCGCCGGCGGCGCGCGGCCGCCCGTTACTATTGCGCTTTGCACACGAGATTGCGCGAC
>JAKAHP010000036.1 GCA_021825505.1 Pseudomonadota bacterium | reverse complement strand
AGCGGCGTCGAGGTGCCGTGCGCGTTCAGGTATTGCACCTGGTCGGCCGCGACGCCGGCGTTGGCCAACGCGGCGAGCATGCATTTGCGCGGACCGTCGACGTTCGGCGCGGTGATGTGGAAGGCGTCGCCGCTCATGCCGAAGCCGGCCAGCTCGGCGTAGATGCGCGCGCCGCGCCGGGTCGCATGATCCCAGTCCTCGAGCATCATCACGCCGGCGCCTTCGCCGAGCACGAAGCCGTCGCGGTCCTTGTCCCACGGGCGGCTAGCCGCCTCGGGGTCGTCGTTGCGCGTCGACAGCGCACGCGCCGATGCGAAGCCGCCGATACCCAGCGGGCACACGGTGGCCTCGGCGCCTCCGGCGACCATCGCATCGGCATCACCCGCCTCGATCAAGCGGGCGGCCAGTCCGATCGCGTGCAGGCCGGTCGTGCACGCCGTCACCACCGACAGGTTAGGGCCTCGGAATCCGTACTCGATCGACAGGTGGCCCGAGATCATGTTGATGATCGACGACGGCACGAAGAACGGCGAAATGCGCCGCGCGCCGCGATCGACGAAGTCCTGGTGCGTCTGCTCGATCATCGGCAGTCCGCCGATGCCGGAGCCGACCATCACGCCGACCCGATCGAGGTCGATGCCGCCTTCGGTCACGCCGCTGTCGCGCACCGCCTGCATCGACGCGGCCAGGCCGTAGTGGATGAAGGTGTCCATGTGGCGCGCTTCCTTCACCGGGATGTATTCCCCGATGTCGAAGTCGCGCACCTCCCCGGCAATCTGCGCGGAGAACGTCGAGGCATCGAACTTGGTGATGCGGCCGATTCCGGACTTGCCGGCGATCAGGCTGCTCCACGCGGTTTCGACCGTGTTGCCGATCGGCGAGACGATGCCCAGACCGGTGATGGCGATGCGGCGGCGCAAGCTCATAAGGCGGAGTTCTGCTAAGCGGACGGATAAGGAGGCATAAGGCATGGCACGCCTGCGGCGCGGGGCGCCGCAGGCGGTCACGCGCGCGGCCCGGTCACGACCGGGCCGAGGCGCAGGCTCAGGCCTTCTGGTGTTGCTTGGCGTAGTCGATGGCCAGCTGCACCGTCGTGATCTTCTCCGCGTCCTCGTCGGGGATCTCGATGCCGAATTCGTCTTCCAGCGCCATCACCAGCTCGACGGTGTCGAGCGAATCAGCGCCCAGGTCGTTGACGAAGGACTTCTCGTTGGTGACCTGATCCTCGGCGACGCCGAGCTGTTCGGCGATGATTTTCTTGACGCGCTGTTCGATATCGCTCATTTAGTTCTCCAGAAAAAAGACCATCGGATTCTAGCAACGCGGACGCCGCGTGGCCGGGAAATCGGCAGTGCCGAATCAGGACATGTACATGCCGCCATTGACCGGCAGTTCGGCGCCCGTGATGTAGGCGCCGCCGGGGCCGGCGAGGAAAGCCACCGCGTGCGCGATGTCGGTCGCCTGCCCCAGGCGCCCAAGGGGGATCTTGCCGAGAAGCGCCTTCGACGCATCTTCGCCCAAAGCTCGAGTCATGTCTGTGTCAATGAAGCCAGGCGCGACACAATTCACCGTGATGTTGCGGCTACCCAATTCCTGCGCCAGCGCGCGCGTCATGCCGGCCACGCCGGCCTTCGCCGCCGCGTAGTTGGCCTGGCCCGCGTTGCCGCTGGCGCCCACCACCGAGGTGATGTTGACGATGCGCCCGCCGCGCTGCTTCATCATCGGGCGCAGCACCGCGCGGCACAGCCTGAACACCGCGCTGAGGTTGGTGTCGATCACCGCGGCCCAGTCGGCGTCGCGCATGCGCAGCGCCAGCGTGTCGCGCGTGATGCCGGCGTTGTTGACCAGCACATGCAGCGCACCGCGCTCGCGCACGATGCGCTCGACCAGCGCTTCGGCCGCCTGCGCGTCGGTGACGTCGAGCACCACGCCCTCGCCACACTCGCCCAGCGCCTCGGCGATGCGCGCGGCGCCAGCCTCGCTGGTCGCGGTACCGACGACGAAGGCGCCGTGCGCGGCCAGCTCGGCCGCGATCGCCTGGCCGATGCCACGCGTGGCGCCGGTGACCAGCGCGATCTGTCCCTGCAGCGGGAGTCCGTTCATTGCAATGCCTCCTTGATCGAGAGCGCGCTGGCCACATCGACCAGCGCGTGGCCGCTCAAGGCCGCGTCGATGCGTCGTGTCAGCCCGGCCAGCACCTTGCCCGGGCCGCATTCGACCACATCGCTGCAGCCGGCGGCGGCCAGCGCCTGCACGCATTCGACCCAGCGCACCGCGCCGGCGGCCTGCGCGGCCAGCGCGGCGCGGATCGCCTGCGGCTCGGCGTGCGTGGCCACGTCGACGTTGTGCACCACCGGAATGCGCGGCGCGCGCAGCGGCACGCCTTCCAGATACTGCGCGAGCTGCTGCGCGGCACCGCGCAACAGCGTGCTGTGGAACGGCGCCGACACCGGCAGCGGCAGCGCGCGCTTGGCGCCACGGCTCTTCAGCAGCGCGCAGGCGGCGTCGACCGCGGCACGCGTGCCGGCGATCACGACCTGCCCCGGCGCATTGAAGTTGACCGCTTCGACCACCTCACCGCACTGCGCCGTGGCGTCGGCGCAGGCCGTGCGCACCGCGTCGTCGTCGAGGCCGAGCACCGCGGCCATGCCGCCGCTACCCGCCGGCACCGCATCCTGCATCGCCTGGGCGCGAAAGCGCACCAGCGGCAGCGCATCGGCAAAGTCGAGCGCGCCGGCGGCCACCAGCGCGGTGTACTCGCCCAGGCTGTGCCCGGCCAGACGCGCCGGCGCCATGCCGCCTTCGGCCAGCCACAGGCGCCACAGAGCGACGCCGGCGGTGAGCATCACCGGCTGCGTGTTGGCGGTCAGGCTCAGCGCTTCGGCCGGGCCGCGCGCGATCAGCGCGCCGATGTCCTCGTGCAGCGCGTCGGCCGCTTCGGCCAGCGTCTCGCGCACCGCCGGGTGGTCGGCGACCGCGTCGAGCATGCCCACGCTCTGCGAGCCCTGGCCCGGAAAAACGAATGCGAAGGTCTTCATCGATCGTGTTCCAGTGAATCAGTAATCGAGCAGCGCCGCGCCCCAGGTCAGGCCGCCGCCGACGGCCTCGAGCAGCAGCGTATCGCCGCGCCGCACCTGGCCGGAGCGCACCGCGACGTCGAGCGCCAGCGGAATCGAAGCCGCCGAGGTGTTGCCGTGCTCGGCCACGGTCTGCACCACACGCTCGGGCGGGATGCCCAATTTGCGCGCGGTGTGCAGCATGATGCGGATGTTGGCCTGGTGCGGCACCATCCAGTCGACGTCGGCGGCGCTGCGTCCGGCCTTGTCGAGCACTTCGCGCGCGACGCGCTCGAGCACGTGCACGGCCTGCTTGAACACCGCCTGGCCGTCCATGTGCAGGAACGGCGTGCCGCTGACCGCGCCGTCGCGCACGCGTCCCGGCGTGCACAGGATCGAGGCCTGGCTGCCGTCGCCGTGCAGGGCGGTGGCGAGCACGCCGGGTGCATCGGACGCACCCAGCACGACGGCGCCGGCGCCGTCGCCGAACAGCACGCAGGTCGTGCGGTCCTTGAAATCGAGAATCGACGAGAACACTTCGGCGCCGATCACCAGCGCACGGCGCGCCAGCCCGCCACGGATGAACTGGTCGGCGATGGCCAGCGCGTAGACGAAGCCCGCGCATACCGCCTGCACGTCGAACACGGCGCTGCCGGACGCGCCGAGCCGGCCCTGGATCAGCGCGGCATTCGACGGGAAGATCATGTCCGGGGTCGAGGTCGCGCAGATGATCAGGTCGACGTCGGTGGCCATCAACCCGGCGGCGTCGAGCGCGCGCCTCGCGGCCTGCTCGCCGAGGTCGACGCTGCTGGTCCCGGGGTCGGCGAAGTATCGCTGCCGGATTCCGGTGCGCTCGACGATCCAGGCGTCGCTGGTGTCGATGCCGTCGCGCGCCAGGCGCGCGGCCAGCTCGTCGTTGCCGACGACCGTGGGCGGCAGGCAACTGCCGGTGCCGAGAATGCGTGAATAGCGCGACATGGGTTCGGATAGAGAAGAAAACGCAACGTTGACTGCGCCGCTCTGGGCGGCGCGCCGGATCACGAAACGCCGGCCGGTTGCGGAGGCGCGTGCAGGGTCGCCAGGATGCTTTCGATTTCCTGCACCACGCGTCCCTCGACCGCTTCGCGCGCGCGCTCGAGCGCCTGCTCGAAGGCGAACGCGTCGGCCGAGCCGTGGCTCTTGAACACCAGCCCGCGCAGGCCCAGCAGCGCGGCGCCGTTGTAGCGGCGGTGGTCGGCACGGCGACGCACGCGACGCAGCACCGGCAGCGCGCACAAGGCCGCGACCCGGCTCAGCAGGCCGCGACCGAATTCCTCGCGGATCATGCCGCTGATCATCTGCGCAACGCCCTCGGAGGTCTTCAGCGCCACGTTGCCGACGAAACCGTCGCAGACCACGATGTCGACCGTGCCGCGGAAGATGTCGTTGCCCTCGACGTTGCCGGCGAAACGCAGCCGCCCTTCGCTGTCGGCCTCACGCAACAGTTCGCCGGCGCGCTTGATCATCTCGTTGCCCTTGATGACCTCCTCGCCGATGTTGAGCAGGCCGACGCGCGGCCGCACGTATCCGCCGGCCGCGGCGAACGCCGTACCCATCACCGCGAACTGCAGCAGGTGCTGCGCCTCGCAATCGACGTTGGCGCCGAGGTCGAGCATCAGCGTCGCGCCGCCCATCGCATTGGGCAGATAGGTCGCGATCGCCGGCCGGTCGATGCCCGGCAGCGTCTTCAGCACGTAGCGCGCCACGGCCATCAGCGCGCCGGTATTGCCCGACGACACGCAGGCGTGAGCTCGACCGTCCTTGACCAGGTCGATCGCCCGCCGAAGTGAGGAGTCCTTCTTGCGCCGCAGCGCGACCTCGACGGCGTCGTCCATCGTGACGACCTCGCTGGCGCCCACGACCTCGACGCGCGGATGTGCGGCGAGGCCGTGCTGCTGTAGCGCGTCGCGCATCGCCTCAGGCTGGCCGACCAGCAGCACGCGGCATTCGGGATGCCGCTCGAGCAAGGCGCGGCACGCCGGCAGCGTCACCGACGGTCCGTGATCGCCGCCCATGACATCGACGGCCAGAATCGGCGTCACGGCCTGACGCGTCACTCTTCGGACTTGGTCTTCACGACCTTGCGGCCGCGGTAGTAACCGGTCGGGCTGATGTGGTGGCGCAGGTGAACCTCACCAGTGGTCGGCTCCAGCGCCACCGGCGGCTGGCCCAGATGCTGGTGGGCACGATGCATGCCGCGCTTCGACGGCGACTTCTTGTTCTGCTGGACGGCCATATTGCTACCCCATGCGAAAAATCGGCCAATTATACAGTAGTGGCAAGCACCGGACACGGTGCATGCGGCACGCAGCGCTCAGCGCTGCTTGAGTTGCGCCAGCGCGGCAAAGGGTGACGGCGCCGGCTCGCGGGTCGGTGCCGCCAGCGGCTGCGGGCAGTGCTCGTGCATCGGCACCAGCGGCAGCGCCAGGATCAGCTGGTCCTCGACCAGTTCGCGCAGATCGAGCGGTGCGTCCGCGCACAGCGCCTCCTCCTCCGCCTCCAGCTCCTCGTCGCTGAGTTCAGGCTCGACCTCGACCAGCCGGAACCGCGCGCGGTCGACCACCGGCACGCGCACCGTGCCCAGGCAGCGCTGGCATTGCAGCGGCAGTTCCGCCTCGACCTCGAGCTCGGCGATCGGCTGCGTGCCGCCGCCGGGCAGGCGCCGCAGCTGTGCACGCAACACCCAGCGCACGCCGGCATCGCCGGCCGGCTCGCTCAGCGCCGGCGTCAGCCGCGCCATCGGGGCCAGCGCGAACCGGCCCTCGAGCTCGGCGCCGCGTCGCGCCAGTTCGAGCAGGTCGACGCGGTTTTCGCCGACGTCGGGGAGGAGCGGACGGTCTTCGTTCATGGCCGGCAGTTTAGCCCCGCGCTGCACGCTCCGCGGCACTGCCCCTACACTTCGCGTGACGCGGGCGGCGCCGCGTCATGAACTCATGGGGGTATAGAAACCGATGCACTGGATCGCACAGTTGTTTCCGACCGGCTGGGTCCACTTCCTCGGCGGCGGCGTCGCGATCGGCGTCGGCGTCAGCCTGCTGTTCGCGCTGACCGGTTTCATCGGCGGCATCAGCACGACCTACACCGCGGTGTGGTCCTTCTTCAGCCGCTGGTCGCATTTCCAGCAGGAACGTTTCGTCGCCACACGCAATTGGCGACTCGCCTACGCGCTCGGCCTGATCGGCGGCGCCGCGCTGTTCGCACTGCTGCGCCATGCCAGCTTCGTCACCGCGGTGCCGCGCTGGCAATTGTTCGCAGGCGGCGTCATCGGCGGCTTCGGCGCACGCATGGGCGGCGGCTGCACCTCGGGCCACGGCATCTGCGGCCTCGGCTCGCTGCAACTGCCGTCGCTGGCCGCGGTGGTGACCTTCCTGACCACCGCGATCGTCACGGCGCACGTGGTGCGCGCCCTCGGAGGGTTCTGAACCATGAGACATCATGCGCATCCGATCCCGATCCTGCTTTCCGCTTTGGCTGCCGGCACCTTGTTCGGCTTCGGCCTGGCGTGGTCGACGATGGTGCAGCCCGAGGCGATTCTCGACTTCCTGCTGCTGCGCAACTTCGGGTTGCTGCTGGTGATGGGTGGCGCCGCCGGCACCTTCCTCGTCGCCTACCATCTGCTGCCGCGGCTGCTGCGCCGCCCGCTGTTCGGCCTGGCCTGGAGCACACGGCCGACCGCATTCGACGCGCGGCTGCTGGTCGGCTCGGCGCTGTTCGGTGTCGGCTGGGGCTTGAGCGGGGTCTGCCCGGGGCCGGCGCTGGCCGGCCTGGGCGTGGGCAACTGGCCGCTGGCGCTGGTCGTCGTCGGCATTCTGCTCGGCGCCTGGCTCGAAGGCCGCTTTTTCGAACGATGACGATGCATTCATCCTCCCCGCCTGCGCTGGTGCTGGCGTCGACTTCGCGCTATCGACGCGAGCTGCTGGAGCGCCTGCGCCTGCCGTTCTCGGTGCAGGCGCCGCACACCGATGAAACGCCGCGCCCCGGTGAAGCGCCCCAGGCGCTGGCGCTGCGTCTGGCCGAAGCGAAGGCGCGCGCCGTCGGCGCGCTGCGTCCCGACGCCTGGGTGATCGGCTCCGACCAGGTCTGCGCCTGCGCCGGGCGCGTGCTCGGCAAACCCGGCAGCCACGCCGCCGCGCTCGAGCAGTTGCAATGGATGCGCGGGCGCGACGCGGTGTTCCACACCGCGCTGGCGCTGCTGGAGCACGACGGCAGCGTGCGGCTGCGCTGCGTCGACACCGTGGTGCGCATGCGCGCACTCAGCGACGCCCAGCTCGACCGCTATCTGCACGCCGAGCAACCCTATGACTGCGCAGGCAGCGCGAAATCGGAGGGCCTGGGCATTGCCCTGCTCGAGTCGCTGCGCAGCGACGATCCGACCGCGCTGGTCGGGCTGCCGCTGACCGCACTGTGCGAGCTGCTGCTGGCAGCCGGCTACCCGCTGCTGGCATGACCACGGCCACCGCCCGTTTGCTGCTGGTGCCGACCCCGCTGGTCGACGTCGCACTCACGCCGCTGGCCGCGGTGCTGCCGCAGGCGACGATCGACGCGGCGGCGACGCTGCAGCACTGGATCGTCGAGAACGCGAAAAGCGCACGCGCCTTTCTCGGCGCGGTACATGCGGTGCAGCCGCTGCGCGTGCCGCTGCAGCAGCAGTTGCTGCAGGAGCTGCCCAAGCACACGCCGCTCGACGCTGCCGCGGCTGCCGCATTGCTGCAACCGGCCCTGGGCGGCATGGACGTGGGCCTGCTGTCGGAGGCCGGCGCACCCTGTGTGGCCGACCCCGGCGCCACGGTGGTCGCCGCCGCGCACGCGCTGGGCGTGCCGGTGGTACCGCTGGTGGGCCCGAGCAGCATCCTGCTCGGGCTGATGGCCAGCGGTCTCGACGGCCAGCGTTTCGCGTTTCACGGCTATCTGCCGCAGCAGCGCGAGGCGCGCGCGCAGGCCATCCGCCAGCTCGAGCGCGAGAGCGCGCAGCGCCGGCAGACCCAGCTGTGCATCGAAACGCCCTACCGCAACGGCGCCTTGCTGCAGGCGCTCTGCACCACCTTGCGCGCCGACACGCGCATCACGGTGGCGTGCGCGCTGACGGCGCCGCAGGCGCTGGTGCGTACGCGCAGCGCCGCGCAGTGGCGCGGCGAGCTCGCCACGCTGCCCGACAAGGTGCCGACACTGTTCGGCTTCCTCGCCGCCTGAAGCGGCGCGACGCGGGCGCTGTCAGCGCAATTGCCAGTCGGCCGGCAGCAGCGCCTGCGCGGCGCCGCCGCCGAACGCCGCGCCCAGGCGCCGCGCCAGCCGGTCGACGACGTTCTCGCGGTGGCTGTAGGTGACGATGGTGTCCTCGTGCACGACATCGCGCGCGACTTCGTCGGTGTCTCCATAGGCGTCGGCCAGACCGTTTGCGACCGCCTGCTGGCCGGTCCACACCAGCCCCGAGAAGGTCTGCGCATCGACCTTGAGGCGGCTGCCGCGGCCTTTCTCGACCGCGGCGATGAACTGCTGGTGGATCTGCTCGAGCATCGCCTGGGCATAGGCCTTCTGCGCATCGGGCAGCGGACTGAACGGGTCGAGAAAACCCTTGTTGCTGCCGGCGGTCAACAGGCGGCGGCTGATGCCGAGCTTGTCCATCAGCCCGGTAAAGCCGAAGCCGTCCATCAACACGCCGATCGAGCCGACCATGCTGGCCGGGCTGACGTAGATGCGCTCGGTGGCGACCGCGACGTAGTACGCGGCCGATGCGCACAGATCGTCGCACACGGCGTAGATCGGCACCTTCGGATGGCGCTGGCGCAGGCGACCGATCTCGGCGTTGATCTGGCTGGCCTGCACCGGGCTTCCCCCAGGGCTGTTGATGCGCAGGATCACCGCGCGCGTTCCCGCGTCCTTGAAGGCATCGCGCAATGCGGCGTTGATGTTGTCGGCGCTGGCCGCACTGCCGGGGCCGATCTCGCCGTCCAGCCGCACCACTGCGGTGTGCGGGCCGTGCAGCTCGCCACCGGCCCAGCGCGACGGCAGCAGCAACGCGAGGATCAGCGCCAGCAGCAGCAGCCGGAAGAAGATCGACCAGCGCCGCGCGCGCCGGCGCTCGCGCACGATTTCGAGTACCAGCCGCTCGAGGATGCGGCGCTCCCAGGCACCTGGGCCCGAGTCGGTTGCGGGGTCAGCCATGGTCGTATCCGTGTTGCCGCGGCCGGCGGCCGCTCATGGCTGCCCAGCATAGCAAGCAGGGCGTGCATGCGCCGCCCATGGCCATGTGCCTGATGTGACATGGCCGTGCGCCCGGCATCGCAACGCGCATGCGGCAGCCGCCGCCGGGACCTCAGCCGGGGAGCAGGAAAGCACGCAGCGCGGCCACCGAATCGGCCACGCACAGCGGCTGCAGCGCCGCCAGCGTCGACGCGTCGTGTGCGCCGTAGCACACCGCGACCGCGTCGCAACCGGCGTTGCGCGCCATCTGCAGGTCGTGCGTGGTGTCGCCGATCATCAGTGTCTGCTGCGGCGCGTAGACCAGCTCGCGCATCAGCTCCTCGAGCATTGCCGGATGCGGCTTCGACGCGGTCTCGTCGGCGGTGCGCGTGGCGTCGAACAGCCCGCGCAGCTCGGCGTGGGCCAGCGCGCGCTCCAGCCCGGTGCGCGACTTGCCGGTGGCCACCGCCAGCGCATGGCCCGCATCGCGCAGCGCGTGCAGCAGTTCGAGCGCGCCGGGAAACAGCACCAGCGCGTCGTCCTGCGCAAAATAATGCCGCCGGTACGCCAGGGCCAGGCGCGCGTAGTCGGCCGGCGGCAAGGTCGGCGCGACATGGCGCAGCGCATCGTCCAGCCCAAGTCCGATGACCCAGGCACAGTCGTCCACGGCCGGCGCCGGCAAGCCGAGCTCGATGCACGCGGCCTGGATCGAGCGCGCGATCAGCGCGGTCGAGTCCATCAGCGTGCCGTCCCAGTCGAACACGATCAGCGGGTGTCGCATGGCCTCGTCCCCTTTCATGCTCAGCAGGTTTCGCGCAGGCGCTGCAGCCACGCCGCGTCGGCCTGCGGCCAGTCGGCAGCCAGCACGAGCTCCTCGCCGCTGCGCGGATGATTCAAGGCCAGGCGCGCCGCGTGCAGGAACATGCGCGCATTGCGCGGCACCCCGGCGCACAGCTCCCCGCGCGCGACGAGCTGATTCAGCGCCTCGTTGCCGTACTTGTCGTCGCCCAGCACCGGGTGGCCCAGGCTTTGCAGGTGTACACGGATCTGGTGTGTGCGCCCGGTGTGGATGCGCGCCTCGATCAGGCTGAGCCCGTCGACCCCGCTGCGCGCGGCCATGGCCGGGTCGCGCCAGCGCAGCCGCCACAGCGGTCTGAACTGGCTGCGCGCGCTTTGCGCCTCGGGGTCGCCGGCGGCGGCCACGCGCACGCGACGCTCGCCCGACACCGTGAGGAATTTGTGCAGGGGCTTCGTCACGTTGACGCCGTCACCGCGCCACACTCCGGCCACCAGCGCCTGGTAGCGCTTGTCGGCCTCGCGCGCGCGCAGACTGGCATGCAGCGCCGTCAACGCACTGCGCTTGCGCGCCAGCAGCAGCACCCCCGAGGTGTCGCGATCGAGCCGGTGCACCAGTTCCAGGAAGCGGTCGCCGCGCGCGCTGCGCAGCGACTCGATCACCCCCCAGCTCACGCCCGAGCCGCCGTGTACCGCGATCCCGGCCGGCTTGTCGATCGCCAGCAGCGCATCGTCCTCGAACAGCACCGGGTAACTGCGCGCCGGGGCCTCGGGCGGCGCGTCGGCCACGCGCACCGGCGGCACCCGCACCTGGTCGGCGCCCGCCAGCTTCTGCGACGCGCTGGCGCGCGCGCCGTTGACGCGCACTTCGCCCGACCGCACGATGCGGTAGATGTGGCTGCGCGGAACGCCCTTGAGTACGCGGGCCAGAAAATTGTCCAGGCGCTGGCCCGCGGCCTCGTCGCCGACGGCAAGCACGGTGGCTCGGGCAGATTGCATATAATGGAAACGCGAAGCGCGCCGGAAACGGCTCGGCCGAGCGAACAAGCCGCAGTTGAAGTGCTGGAAGTGCCAGGAGAGTGTAAGCGGCAGGATACGCGCGTGAAAATCGACGCGTCCTGCCCGATCCGTCATTTTAGGCCCGCGTCCGAAGTGCCGCTGCAGGCGGCGCAACGCTGGCGCGATGCACCACGGATCCTGCCCCGGCGCGCGACATGCGGTTCGCCCGGCGCCGTGGTGCGCGCCGCCCCGCCCCCGACGACCGTGTCGGGCCGGGGCGATCAGCGAACGCGTCAGCAGTACGAACAGAATGCCCACCGACCCGGCCTAGCGCCGCGGTCCACGACCAGCAGCCCAACCACCGTGCCCCGCACCACCCGATCCGCCCACGCCAGCCGCCCCGGAATGCTCCGGGACGCGGCGCGTGCGCGGCCGCGAGCACGGAAGCCGCGCCCCGCATGCCGGGGACGCGGCCTGCTGTCGTCCTGACGGCGGCGTCGCCGCCCGTGGCCGTTCTCCAGTCCTGCCGAAACGCGAACGCTGCGCGAGTCGGGTCCCTGTGACCCAGTGTCAATCACGCAGCCCGTCGGCGACGACGGGACGGAGAGTACATAAATGAAACGCATGTTGTTCAACGCGACGCAGGCCGAGGAGCTGCGCGTCGCGATCGTCGAAGGCCAGCGGCTGCTCGACATCGACATCGAGCAGGCCGGCCGCGAGCAGCGCAAGGGCAATATCTACCGCGCCGTCGTGACCCGCGTCGAGCCCTCGCTCGAAGCGTGTTTCGTCGACTACGGCGAGGAGCGCCATGGTTTTCTGCCGTTCAAGGAAATCTCGCGCCGTTATTTCAAGGAAGGTGTTTCGCCCTCGCAGGCGCGTATCCAGGACGTGATTCGCGAAGGCCAGGAAATGCTGGTGCAGGTCGAGAAGGAAGAGCGCGGCAACAAGGGCGCCGCGCTGACCACCTTCATTTCGCTCGCCGGACGTTATCTGGTGCTGATGCCGAACAACCCGCGCGGCGGCGGAGTGAGCCGGCGCATCGAAGGCGACGACCGCCAGGAACTGCGCGAAACGATGGATCAGCTCAAGTATCCCGACGGGATGAGCCTGATCGCGCGCACCGCCGGCATCGGGCGCAGCGTCGACGAGCTGCAGTGGGACCTGAACTACCTGCTGAAGCTGTGGGGTGCGATCGACGAGGCGGGCAATTCGCAAAAGGGCGCGTTCCTGATCTACCAGGAATCGTCGCTGGTCATTCGCGCGATCCGCGATTATTTCACCAGCGACATCGGCGAAATTCTCATCGACACCGAGGACATCTACGAGCAGGCGCATCAGTTCATGGCGCACGTGATGCCCGACAACGTCGGCCGGGTCAAGCGCTACCGTGACGACCTGCCGCTGTTCTCGCGCTTCCAGATCGAACACCAGATCGAGACCGCCTATTCGCGCACGGTGAACCTGCCGTCGGGCGGCGCGATCGTGATCGACCATACCGAGGCGCTGGTCGCGGTCGACGTCAACTCGGCGCGCGCCACCCGCGGCAGCGCGATCGAAGACACCGCACTGCGCACCAATCTGGAAGCTGCCGAGGAGATCGCGCGCCAGATGCGACTGCGCGACCTCGGCGGCCTGATCGTGATGGACTTCATCGACATGGATGAAGCGAAGAACCAGCGCGCCGTCGAGGACCGCCTGCGCGACTGCCTGCGCCAGGACCGCGCGCGCGTGCAGACCAGCAAGATCTCGAAGTTCGGTCTGCTCGAAGTGTCGCGCCAGCGCCTGCGCCCGGCGCTGTCCGAAGGCGCTTACGTGACCTGCCCGCGCTGCAACGGCACCGGCCACATTCGCGACACCGATTCGAGCGCGCTGCAGATCCTGCGCATCATCCAGGAAGAGGCGATGAAGGAAGGCACCGCGGCCGTGCATGTGCAAGTGCCGGTCGAGGTCGCGTCGTTCCTGCTCAACGAGAAGCGCGCCGAGATCACCAAGATCGAGCTGCGCCAGCGCGTGGCGGTGCTGCTGGTGCCGAACAAGCAGCTGGAGACGCCGAACTACAAGCTCGAGCGACTCAAGCACGACGACCCGCGGCTGGACAATCTGCCGACCAGCTACAAGATGGCCGAGGAGCTCGAGCAGGAAACGACGATCCTGCGCAGCACCAAGGACGAGCGCCCGCGCCAGGAAGCCCTGGTGCGCGGCGTGACCCCGGAAGGCCCGGCGCCGAGCGCGCCGGCAGCACCAGCCGCCCCGGCCGCTGCGGCACCCCCCGCCGTGGCCCCCGCGCCGAGCCCCGCGCCGAGCAGCGGCGGCCTGTTCGGTTGGCTGCGCAAGGTGTTCAGCGCCGAGCCGGCCCCGGCGGCAGAAGCGCCGGCAACAACTGCGGCGCCGAGCGCGGCAGGAGACGACACCCAGCAGCAGGCGGGGCGCGGTTCGCGCCGAGGCCGCGGCCGCGGTCGTGGTGAGCGCGGCGGTGAACGCGAGCGCAACGGCGACACGCCGAAGACCGCTGAAGGCGGCAAGTCCCGCCGCGGCGGCGAGCGCAATGCGCGCGCTGAAGGCGCGGAGCGTGGCGAGCGCGGTGAGCGCGGTGAGCGCGGCGAGCGCGGTGAGCGCGGTGAGCGTGGCGAGCGCGGTGAGCGTGGTGAACGCACCGAGCGCGGTGAACGCACCGAGCGCGGTGAACGCACCGAGCGCGGTGAACGTGCCGAGCGCGGTGAACGTGCCGAGCGTGGTGAACGTGCCGAGCGCGGTGAACGTGCCGAGCGCGGTGAACGTGCCGAGCGCGGTGAACGCACGGGTCGCGGTGAACGCGCCGAGCGTGGTGAACGCGCCGAGCGCGTGGCGAGCCCGGCCACCGAGACGAGCGAGGCCGCGGTGCGGGGCGCACGCCGCGCACCGAGTTCCGACGAAGCGGTGGAATCGTGGGAGAGCTTCGGCTTGACCGTACCTGCGGCCACCGAGGCTGCTTCCGCCGCAACGCCTGAAGTCATCGCCGAAGGCGCCGAGCCGGCCGACACCGTCGCCGCCGAAGGCGGCGAAGGCGCGCGCCGGAGCCGCCGCCGCCGTCGCGGCGGCCGTGGTCGTGGCAACGGCGAAGCCGGGGCCGAGCTCGCCGCCAGCGACGAAGCCACCGCCGAAACCGCCGGAACGACGGCGACCGCAGCCGGCGAGGCGCCGGTCGCTGCGGCCGAGCCCGAAGCCGCGCAAGCCGCCACCGAGGTGACGGCGCCGGCGGCGATCGCGCCGGCACCTGCTGCCGCACCCAGCGCGGTGATCGCGGCGACGCCGGAAGTCGCGGTGGCCGCGGCCACCGCAACGCAACCGGCGGCGTCGACGTTCGAGCCGCAGGCCCCGGCAGCACCGCAAGCGGCACCGCAGGCGGAGCCGAACGAGCCTGTTTCGGTCGCGACCCAGGCGCCGCTCGAAGCGCAAGCGCAGGCTGCTGCGCCCGTGGCCGAGGCCGCGGCACCGGCGCCGGTCGAGCCCGTGCGCGAGCCGAGCCCGGTCACACCGCAAGTCGCCGCGGTGCCCGCGGCCGAGCTGCCGGTCGAGCAACTGCAGGCGGTGGTCGGTGGCGCGGGCCTGCAATGGGTGCAGTCGGACCCGGCGCGCGTCGAACAGGCACGCAAGGCGATGCGCGCGACGCCGGCACCCAAGCGGGTACCGCGCGAGCGCAAACCTGCGGTCGTGATCGATGAGGGCCCGCTGCAACTGGTCGAGACGCGCCGCGAACTGCCGACGCTGAAGCTGCCGGAAACCACCGGCCACGACGCCTGAGTGGTCCAGGGCCGGGCCCCGCGCCCGGCCCGCCCCGACGCTCAGCCGCGCAACCCCTGCACCACGTCGGGGTAGCGCAACACGACGCCGAGTTCCGCGCGCAGGCGACCGTTGTCCAGTCTGCGCGACTCGCGCAGGAAGCTCGCGCGCATCGGCGACAGCGCGCTGGCCTCGGCCAGCGGCACGCGCGGCGACTGCGGCAGGCCGTACAGGCGCGCCGCCAGGTCGAGATACTCACCGAGCCTGAGGCGGCTGTCGTCGCACACGTGATAGACCCGGTTCGACGCTCCGCGCAACAACGCGAACAGCACGCTGCGCGCCAGGTCGTCGGCATGGATGTGGCTCGTGTAGGGATCCTCGTCAGCCGGCGGGACCGGCAGCGCCTCCTCCAGGCGGCGGCGCGGCGAGCGCGCCGCGGCGTCGTAGATGCCCGGCACGCGCAGGATCGCGACGTGCGCGCCGGCGCGGCCGAGGCCGCGCCAATGGCGCTCGGCGTCAAGACGGCGCCGCGCGCGCGCGGTCTGCGGACGCGGCGTGCGTGTCTCGCGCAACAGCGCGCCCCCGCAGTCGCCATACACGCCGCTGGTGCTGGCGTAGACCGCGCGCGCGCCTATCATGCTGCCGCGCAGCAGCGTGGCGAGGCGACGTGAGCGCGGATCGCTATCGCCCTGTGTCGGCGGCGGCGCCAGCACCACGAGCCAGTGCGCCAGCGCGCGCAGGCGGCGTAGGCTGGCGAGGTCGTCGAGGTTGCCGAGCAAGGGGGTGATGCCCGCGGCGCGCAACTCGGGCACGCGCTGCGGCGACGAGGTCAACGCAAGCACGCGCCAGCGCCCACGGGCCAGCGCGGCCACGCGCAGCCCGACGTCACCGCAGCCGACGATCAGCAGACGGGGACGGTTCAGCACGGGAATCCACATCGGGAGATCAGGACGTTGAAAGTCAAAGTATTACCCAGTGAGCACGAATTCGAGGTCGATGCCGGCGAGACGGTGCTGCAGGCGGCGATCCGCCAGGGCGTCGGACTGCCCTACGGCTGCCAGGACGGCGCCTGCGGCTCGTGCAAATGCCGCCTGCTCGAAGGCCGTCACGAACTCGGCGCCCATCAGCTTAAGGCGCTTTCGCAGGCCGAGCGCGACGCCGGCTACGTGTTGAGTTGCCGCACCCTGGCGCACAGCGACCTCGTCATCGAATGCCCCGAGCTGCCCGCAGCCGGCGTGTTCCCGGTACGCAAGCTGCCGTGCCGCGTGCTGACGCTGCAACGCGCCGCGCCCGACGTGATCGTGATGCGGCTGCAGCTTCCGGCCAACGACACGTTCGCCTACCACCCGGGACAATACATCCAGTTCATCCTGCGCGACGGGTCGCGGCGCGCCTACTCGATGGCCAACGCGCCCGACGCCAGCCGCCAGATCGAGCTTCACCTGCGCCACATGCCCGGCGGCAAGTTCACCGACCATGTGTTCGGGGCGATGCGCGAAAAGGAGATCCTGCGCGTCGAGGGGCCGCTCGGCAGCTTCTTCCTGCGCGAGGACAGCGACGCCCCGATCGTGCTGCTGGCCTCGGGCACGGGGTTCGCCCCGATCAAGGCGATCATCGAGCAC
>JAKAHP010000314.1 GCA_021825505.1 Pseudomonadota bacterium | reverse complement strand
TCGAGCCGGCTCCGGTGCGGCTGCAACGCATCGGCGAGCTCGCGCTCGACGGGCTCGCCGAATTCGCGCGCGATTGCCGCGCCTGCAAGCTGGGCACGCAACGCCGCCACGCGGTGCCGGGCGTGGGCCACCCGGCGGCGCGCGTGATGGTGGTCGGCGAGGCTCCGGGTGCCGAGGAGGACCAGCGCGGCGAGCCCTTCGTCGGTGCCGCCGGGCGCCTGCTCGACCAGATGCTGCGCGCGATCGGCCTGGCGCGCGACGCTGCCGACGGGCACGACGCGGTGTTCATCGCCAACGTGATCAAGTGCCGCCCGCCGGGCAACCGCAACCCCGAGCCCGACGAGATCGCGCAATGCGCGCCGATCCTGCAGCGTCAGATCGAGCTGGTGCGCCCGCAACTGGTGCTCGCGCTGGGCCGCTTCGCGGCGCAGACGCTGACCGGCAGCAGCGAGCCGATCGGCCGGCTGCGCCAGCAGCGCCTGCATTACCAGGACATCCCGCTGGTGGTCAGCTACCACCCGGCCTACCTGCTGCGCGCACCGCACGACAAGGCCAAGGCCTGGGTCGACCTGTGCCTGGCGCTGGACCTGCTCGACGCGGCGCAAAAGCGCGTCAGTTCGGCGTGAATAGAATCGCGCGCATGACCTTCACCGACCAACTGCAGCAGGCCGCGAGCGCCCACGCCAGCGCGCTGTGCGTCGGGCTCGATCCCGAGCCTCGGCGTCTGCCGGCGCCGTGGACGCACGACGCGACCCGACTGTACGACTTCTGCGCCGCGATCGTCGACGCCACCGCCGACCAGGTCTGCGCCTACAAGCCGCAGATCGCGCATTTCGCCGCGGTCGGTGCCGAAGCGCAGCTCGAGAAACTGATCCGCCACATCCAGCGCAACGCGCCGGGCGTGCCGGTGATCCTCGACGCCAAGCGCGGCGACATCGGCTCGACCGCGCAGCACTACGCGGTCGAGGCCTTCGAGCGCTACGGTGCCGACGCGCTGACGGTGTCGCCCTTCATGGGCGCCGATTCGCTGGCGCCCTACCTCGACGGCTGGCCCGAGCGCGGCCTGTTCGTTCTGTGCCGTACCTCGAACCCGGGCGGCGAGGACCTGCAGGCGCTGCGCCTGGACGGCGGCGAGCGCGTGTTCGAGCGCGTCGCGCGGCTGGCCAGCGGGCCGTGGAACCCGCACGGTCAGGTCGGCCTGGTGGTCGGCGCGACGCGCCCCGACGACATCGTCGCGGTGCGCGCGGTCGCGCCCGACGCGCCGCTGCTGATTCCCGGCGTCGGCGCGCAGGGCGGCGACCTCGACGCGACGGTGCGCGCGGCGCGCCACCGTTTCGTGATCAACGCCTCGCGCAGCGTGCTGTACGCATCGACCGGCGCCGACTACGCGCAGGCCGCGCGCGACGAGGCGCGTCGCTTGCGCGAGGCCATCGGCGCCAGCCTGGAGCGCGCATGACCCAGCCGCTGACCCCACTGACCCATTTCGACGCGGCCGGCCAGGCGCATATGGTCGACGTCGGCGCGAAGGACGAAACGGTGCGCGTGGCGCTGGCCGCGGGCAGCATCCGCATGCTGCCCGCCACGCTGCAACTCGTCGCCAGCGGCCACGCGAAAAAGGGCGACGTGCTCGGCGTGGCGCGCATCGCCGGCATCATGGGCGCGAAGCGCACGTCGGAGCTGATTCCGCTGTGCCACCCGATCGCGCTGACCCGGGTCGCGCTCGACTTCGAGGTCGACGCGCAGGCCAGCGCGGTGCATTGCCGCGCGCGCGCCGAAACGCGCGGCCGCACCGGCGTCGAAATGGAAGCGCTGACCGCCGTGCAGGTCGCGCTGCTGACCGTCTACGACATGTGCAAGGCGGTCGACCGCGGCATGGTCATCACCGACGTGCGCCTGCTGGAAAAGCACGGCGGCAAGTCGGGCGACTGGGTGGCGCCGACCGCCTGAGCGGTCGTGCGGCGAGCCGGATCGGCGGGCTCGCTTTCGGATCATGCTTGAAAGACGCGTCGATCAGCGCGACGTACAGCTAACTAACGCGGTGCGTAACGACTGTTGACGCTGATTTCAGGGTCTCAAGCGACTTCATCCATCCTTGCATGAGAGGTCGTTATGAGATTCCTATCAAAGCGTCGTGGCGCTGCAGTGATGCTGCCGCTGGTGGCGACGTTGAGCTGCGTGGCGGCGCAGGCCGCGGTCAACATCGTGCCGGCCGAAGTGCGCCTGCTGTCGTGCGGTGAGGGCGTCAACCAGCTCTTCGTCGACGTCACCGTTTGCGACGTCAAGGAACGGTGCCGGACCGTGCCGGACGTGCTCGTCGACACCGGATCGTCCGGATTGCGGCTGTTCCGTCCAGCGCTCAAGGGCCTCGAGCTCGAGGCCGTGACGGTGCTGCACAATCGCCCCCTGGGAGATTGGGTGAGTTTCGGCTCGGGCGAATTGTGGGCCACGCTCCATTGGGCATGGGTGCGCATGGGCGGGCTCGAGACCACCGAAGCCATCCCGATCGAGCTTTTCGACAGCCCATCGCCCGGCGAGAGCCTGCCGGCCGGCTACGGCGGCTTCGACATGCGGGCCGAACCCGCCACGACAGTCGGCAATGGCATTCTGGGCATTGCGGCGCGGCGCTACCACCATGGACGCTATTACATGTTCACCGGTGACGGCGGCGCGCTTGCGCAGTCCGACTGGGAGCGGGTGATGCTCGATGAGTCGGCGCAATTGGCCAACCCGATCGGCTATTTTCCGGAGCCGTACAACAACGGCAGCGTGATCAGCCTGCCCGAGGTCGATGCCGGCAAAGGGCAGAAGGCGGCGCAGGGCTGGCTCGGATTCGGCATCGGTCAGCCCACCGCAATGCTGTTTCCCGAAGGCCGTCGCGTGATCACGCATGAGCTCGATCAACACGGCAAATTCCCGGTCAGGCTCAGCGAGCGTCCTGTCGAGGTGATGCTCGACAGCGGCTCCACCGTGATCCATCTCGACCTCGACCCTCTCGGCTTCACGCGCCACAAGTCTCTTCGGGAGTTCTACGACCCGGCGGTGCTGACGCCGGTCGACTTGACCGTGATCTCCGCAGGGCAGGAGATCAAGCTGGCGCGGGCCTTGCAAGTCGGGCCGGCGGACAACGTGGAGAAGGCCGATCAGGGCTACGCGGTGCTGCCGATGTTGGCGACGTGGCACGGCCCGGATGGTGTCGTGCCGGGTGAGCCCGAGGACAGCCTGCTCGGCTTGCCCTTCTTCTTCGGCCGCGCCGTGGCGACCGGATTGCAAGGCACCGTCAATCCCTTCGCCCCGCGGATGCCGCAAGCTGCGCCGGCGACCCTGCCCGAAGAAGGCCGGGAGCGCGTGACGCATTCGCCCAACGGCTTCGTCGCCTACACCGACTGACGCCAGGCTCGGCGCTGCTTGGTGTGGGGCTCGCGCAGGCTCGTCATTCGAAAGCTACGCAGATATTCGCCATATCTTATTAAATTATGACGACAGTAACGACCGTTAAGGAAACACTGATCAATTCCGCGCGACCGGCGTTGAGCGCTGGCCGAGCGGAGGGTGAACTGGAACAATGGTCCTGA
>JAKAHP010000035.1 GCA_021825505.1 Pseudomonadota bacterium | reverse complement strand
CGATCTGTTTGGAATGGACTAGAAGTGTGCGTGGCGTCGTGGGTGAGCCTGCACGCCGACCTCGGACGGGCCTCGGTCCTCGCCTGGCGCCAGCAGATGCAGGGTCAGGGCGTGGATCTCCGCCGGGAACATCGAGGCCAGAGCATCATACACGAGGCGTTGTTTATCGATCCTTGATTTCCCGTTGAACCGGGTGCTGACCATCTCGACGTGGAAATGGCTGCCGCGTGGGTCGTGCCCACCGTGGCCGAGGTGCTGCGGCGAGTCGTCGCGCACGGCCAGGCGCAGCGGTGCGAATGCCGCACGCAGCAGCGCGTCAATGCGTTCGGCACGGGTCAATTCAGCTCCCCTGCGGCAGGTCGCGCGCGATCAGGAACGACTGCGCGATCGCGAACACGACGGTCAGCCCCAGGCTGCCGAACAGCTTGAAATCGACCCAGGTTGCGGTCGGGTAATGGTAGGCGACCCAGATGTTGGCCAAGCCCATCACCGCGAAATAACCCGCCCACGACCAGTTCAGCCGCGTCCAGGCGCGCTCGGGCAGCTGCATCTGGCTGCCCAGCAGCGAGCGGATGAGGTTGCGCCGCCACAGCAGCTGGCCACCGAGCAGGGCGCCGGCGAACAGCCAGTACAGCACGGTCGGTTTCCATTTGATGAAGGTCTCGTCGTGCAGCGCCAGCGTGGCACCGCCGAAGATGACGACCACCACGAGGCTGACCCACAGCATCGGCTCGACGCGGCGCCGCCGCAGTCGCAGCCAGCCGATCTGGCCGAAGGTCGCGGCGATCGCCACCGCGGTGGCGACGTAGATGCCGCCGACCTTGAACGCGGCGAAGAACAGGATGATGGGCAGGAAATCGAAAAGCAGTTTCATCGGGCCATTATCGTGCTTGCGTCGAATCGTCGGAGTCGGCGACGAAATCCAGCGACGCCGAATTGATGCAGTAGCGCAGCCCGTTGGGGCCGGGGCCGTCGGGAAACACATGGCCGAGGTGCGCGTCGCACGCGGCGCACAGCACTTCGGTGCGCACCATGCCGTGGCTGCGGTCGGTGCGTTCGTGCAGCGCGGCGTTCGCCGCAGGCGTCGTGAAGCTGGGCCAGCCGCAGCCGGCATCGAATTTGTCCGCCGACGCGAACAGCGGCGCGCCGCAGCACACGCAGCGGTAGTTGCCGTCGGCCTGGTGGTTCCAGTAGCGGCCGCTGAACGGCGCTTCGGTGGCCGCCCGGCGGGTCACCGCATACTGCTCGGCGCTGAGGCGGCGCCGCCATTCGGCGTCGCGGGGGTCGTCGGTCGTCACGCTTGTCTCCTGCGCAGGTGGCGGCGCGCCTGTGCGCCGTGGGGGATCAACTCGAGCACGACAGACAGGCCGGCGGCGCGTCGGGCGGCGGCGGCAGCGCGAATGCCGCGTGCGCCGCGCTCTCCCGGTAGGGCTCCCGCAGCGCCTCGTGCAGCGCCTGCGCCGGGCCGAAATCGCCGTGTTCGGCCGCGTCGATCGCCTGCTGCGCCAGGTGGTGGCGCAACACGCGATGCGGGTTCACCGTGGGCATCGCGGCGCGTGCCGCGGCGCTTGAGAGCGCACGCCAGCGCTGCAGCCAGGCGTGCAGAGCCTCGGCGCAACCGGCCTCGGCGTCGAACTGCGCGGCCAGTTGCGGTGGCAGCGTGCCGTCGGCAGCGTCGTGCAGGTGGCGGAAACTGAGGGTCCAGTCAGCGCGCGCGCGCTGCAGCAGCGCCAGCCAGTCGCGCGCCAGCGCGTCCGCGGCGGCGCTCTGCGCCCCCAGCCCCAGCTTGGCGCGCAGCCGTGCGCGCCAGGCTGCATCGAAGGCTGCCGGAAACGCCTGCACGGCGTCCTCGATGGCTTGTGTGCCGTCGATCAGGGGCTTCAACGCCGCCGCCAGTGCATACAGGCCCCAGTGCACGGCGGCAGGTTGCCGGCCCCAGCTGTAGCGCCCGGCGGTATCGCTGGTGTTGGGCGTGTAATCGGGGTCGAAGGCGTCGAGGAAACCGAACGGGCCGTAGTCCAGGGTCCAGCCCAGCATCGACAGGTTGTCGGTGTTGAGCACGCCGTGCACGAAGCCCACCGCCAGCCAGTGCGCGACCAGTTCGGCGCTGCGCTGCACGACGCGCTGCAGCAGCGCCAGCGCCGGGTCGGCGGCGTGTGTGCAATCGGGCTCGAAGCGCGCGATCCAGGCGTCGAGCAGACGGCGCAGCGCCGCGTGCTGGCCGCTGTGACTGAAATGCTCGAAGTGGCCGATGCGCACGAAACTCGGCGCCAGGCGCGTGACGACCGCGGCGCGCTCGAGGCGCTCGCGGCGCACCGGCAGCGGCGAGTCGACCAGGCACAACGCGCGCGTGGTCGGCACCCCCAGGTGCCACATCGCCTCGCTGGCCAGGAACTCGCGCAGCGACGAGCGCAGCACCGCGCGGCCGTCGCCGAAGCGCGAGTAGGGGGTGCGGCCGGCGCCCTTGAGCTGCACTTCCCAGCAAGCGTGGCCGCCGTTCTGCGCGGCATCCGGCGCCGCCAGCTCGCCGAGCAGATGGGCGCGGCCGTCACCGAGCTGGCCGGCCCAGTTGCCGAACTGGTGCCCGGCGTAAACGGTGGCCAGCGGCAACTGCCCGGGGTCGACGCGGTTGCCGCTGAACAGCTCGGCCCAGTCGGCGCGCTGCTGCGGCGCGGCGGGCAGGGCCAGCCCGAGCAGCCGGGCGGCGTCCTCGCTGTACAGCCGAAGCTCGGGTTGCGGCAGCCCCTGCGGCGCCAGCTCGCTGTAGAACTCGGGGCCGAGTTCGCGCAGCGGCTGGCGCGGCCAGGGGAGCCCGGCAAAGCCCTGGGGGTGTCGGCGCATGTCCATGCGCGGCATTGTCGCCGCTTGCCGATACCCCTGCGCGCAGCCGGGGCGAGGGGTTTCAGCCGCCGGGGCCGGCGCGGCGCAGCCGGGCGCCGATCTCGCCGACGACGCCGCGGCGCAGCAGCAGCACGCACAGCACGAAGATCGCGCCGATCACGATGCTCACTGAGTCGTTGAGCTGCTGGAACCAAGCCACCCCAGTCAGATGCACGAGCAGACGAGCGATCGCGCCCATCTTGTCTTCGAGCAAGGTGACCAGCGCGGCGCCGAACACCGGGCCGAGGTCGGTGCCGAGGCCGCCGACCAGGGTCATCAGGATGACCAGCCCTGAGGTGGCCCAGTGCACGTCGTCGAGCGTCTCGAAGCCCATCACGACAGCCTTCAGCGCGCCGGCGAGGCCGGCGAACGCCGCCGACAGCAGGAACACCGCGATGCGGTACTGGGTCGCGCTGTAGCCCAGCGAGATCAGGCGCTGCGTGTTTTCGCGCGAGGCGTGCAGGATCTGCCCGAACGGCGAGCGGTTGATGCGGCGCAGGAACCACCAGCTGAGCGCGAACACCGCGAGCACGACTTCGTACATGACGCGGTCGTCGTGCAGCGGCAGCCCGAACAGCGTCCCGCGCGGGATGCCCTGCAAGCCGTCCTCGCCGCCGGTGAACGAGGCCTGCAAGAAATAGAAGTAGACGATCTGCGCCAGCGCCAGCGTGATCATCGAGAAATAGATGCCGTGGCGGCGCACCGCAAGCAGCGCCATCACCAGCCCGATCGCCACCGCGACGGCCACGCCGAGCAGCACGCCCAAGGGCGTCGGCCAGTGCCAGCTGGCCAGCGCGAGACCGGCGAGGTAGCCCGCGCTGCCGAACAACGCGGCGTGGCCGAAGGAAATCAGCCCGCCGTAACCGGCGAGCAGGTTGAAGGCGCAGGCCAGCAGCGCGAAGCACAGGATGCGCATGCCCAGCACCGGGTACAGACCCAGCCACGGCGCCGCCGCCGCCAGCGCCAGCACCATGGCCCAGCCCCATGCGGCGCGCTTCATCGCGATCTCCCGAACAGTCCGGCCGGGCGCACCGTCAGCACCAGGGCCATCAGGATGAACACCACGGTGCTCGAGATCGGCGCGTACACGACCTTGGCCAGGCCCTCGATCACACCCAGCGCCAGCCCCGAGACGATGGCGCCGACCACCGAGCCCATGCCGCCGATGACGACGATCGCGAACACCGTGATGATCAGGTTCGAGCCCATCAGCGGCGAGACCTGGATCACCGGCGCGGCGAGCACGCCGGCCAGCCCGGCCAGCGCCGCGCCGAAACCGAAGGTCGCGGTGACCAGCAGCGGCACGTTGATGCCGAAGCACTGAACCAGCGCCGGGTTCTCGGTGCCGGCGCGCAGATAGGCGCCGAGCCGGGTGCGCTCGATCAGGGCCCAGGTCACGGCGCACAGCACGATCGACGCCAGCACCGCGAAGGCGTGGTATTCAGGCAGGAACATGAAACCCAGGTCGAGCGTGCCGCCGAGCTGCGGGGGCGGGTTGTAGGGCTGGCCGGCGACGCCGAAGAACGAGCGGAACAGGCCTTCGAGCAGCAGCGTCAGGCCGAAGGTCAGCAGCAGGCCGTAGATCGGGTCCATGCCGCGCAGCCGGCGCAGCATCAGGCGCTCGACCAGCATGCCGAACACGGCCAGCGCCAGCGGCGCCAGCACCAGCATGGCCCAGTAGCTCAGACCAAAATACTGGGCGCCGATCCAGGCCAGCATCGCGCCCATCATGAAGAACGCGCCGTGGGCGAAGTTGACCACGTCCATCAGGCCGAAGATCACCGCCAGGCCCAGCGACAGCATCGCATAGAACGCGCCGTTGACCAGGCCGAGCACCAGCTGGCCGAGCAGCAGCGGCAACGGGAAACCGAACAATTCAGTCAAGCAGCACCTCGCGGCGGGCGGTGGCGGGGCAAGGAGGAACGCGCGCCCGGCGCGGGGCCGGGCGCGGCGGCGGCGCGGCGCTTACTTCGCGCCGGGGCAGCCGTAGGAGGCGATCGAACCGAACGCTTGGGCGCCGGGGATCTTCTGCACGATGTTGTAGTAGTCCCAGTCCTGCTTGGACTGCGCCGGCGTCTTCACTTGCGCCAGATACATGTCGTGGATCAGCAGGCCGTTGGCGGCGAGCCGGCCGTCCTGCGTGAACATGTCGTCGACCTTCATCTTGTGCAGCTCAGCCATCACCTTCGGGCCTTCGGTCGTGCCGGCTGCTTTCACCGCCTTCAGATAGGTCATGGCCGCGGAGTAATCGGCAGCTTGCAGGAAGGTCGGCATCACGTGCATCTCGGCGTAGAAGCGCCTGGCCCAGGCTTCGGAGGCGGCGTCCTGCTTCCAGTACCACGGCGTGGTCAGGTACAGGCCCTGCGCCGACTGCAGCCCGATGCTGTGGATGTCGGTCAGGAACAGCAGCAGCCCGGCCAGCTTCATCGACTTGGTCACGCCGAACTGGGTCGCCTGCTTGATCGAGTTGACCGCGTCGCCGCCGGCGTTGGCCAGGCCCAGCACCTGCGCCTTCGACGCCTGCGCCTGCAGCAGGTAGGACGAGAAGTCCGACGACGCCAGCGGCGCCAGCACCTGGCCGGCCACCGTGCCGCCGGCTTCCTTCACGACCTTGGCCGCGTCGGCCTCGAGCGACTTGCCGAAGGCGTAGTCGGCGGTCAGGAAGTACCAGCTCTTGCCGCCTTGCTTGACGATCGTGGTGGCGGTGCCGCGTGCCAGCGCCGTGGTGTTGTAGGCGTACATCACGGTGTACGGCGTGCACATCTTGCCGACGATGGTCGACGCGCCGGCGCCCACGACGAAGAAGGGTTTCTTGTAGCTGGCGGCGACCGGTTCCATGGCCAGCGCGGTGCCGCTGTTGGTGCCGGCGATCAGCATGTCGGCACCGTCCTGGGCGAAGAATTCCTTGGCCTTGCCTGCGGCCAGGTCGGCCTTGTTCTGGTGATCGAAGGTCATCAGCTCGACCGGGCGCCCGAGCACCTTGCCGCCGAAGTCCTTGATCGCCATGCGGATCGCGGCGGCGCCGCCGGGGCCGTCGACCGCCGAATACACGCCCGACATGTCGGTGATGAACGCCAGCTTGACCGGCGCGGCGGCGTGCGCGGCGCTGCCCAGCCCCAGCGCGATGGCGGCGGCGAGTAGGGTCTTGCGGATTGCTTGCATCGAGTGTCTCCAGTTTGTTCGAGTTGGACGGGTCAAACACCGAGCAGGCGCGCGAGCTGCTCGCGCCTGTGCGGCAATTCCTCGCGGGCGAACTGCTCGACGATGCGCCCGCGTTCCATCACGTAGAAGCGGTCGGCGAGCCGTGCCGAGAAGTGGAAGTTCTGCTCGACCAGCAGAATCGAGAAGCCCCGGTCGCGCAGCGCGGTGATCGCACGCCCCAGCGCCTGCACGATGACCGGCGCCAGGCCTTCGGAGATCTCGTCGAGCAGCAGCAGCCGGGCGCCGGTGCGCAGGATGCGCGCCAGCGCCAGCATCTGCTGCTCGCCGCCCGACAGGCTGGTGCCGGGCGCGTCGGCGCGTTCCTTCAGGTTCGGGAACAGCGCGTCGATCTCGTCCAGGCTCAAGCCGTCGAAGCCGGTGCGCAGCAGCGGCGGCAGCAGCAGGTTCTCGCGCGTGCTCAGGCTGGCGAAAATGCCGCGCTCCTCGGGGCAGTAGCCCACCCCGAGCGCGGCGATACGGTGCGGCTTGACGCGCGCCAGATCGTGGCCAAACACGCGCACGGTGCCGCTGCGCGCGCTGGTCAGCCCCATGATCGCGCGCAGTGTGCTGGTGCGTCCGGCGCCGTTGCGGCCGAGCAGGCACACGGTCTGACCGACCGGCACTTGCAGGTCGACCCCGTGCAGCACCTGCGACTCGCCGTACCAGGCGTGCAGGTTCTCGACTTCCAGCGCGAGTTCGGGCGCGGTCGCGGCGCTCGCGGCTGCGTCGCGCGCTTCGGTTTCGCTCATGCCGCGCTCTCCTCGGTCGCCTCGCCCATGTAGGCGCTCATCACTTCGGGGTTGGCGGCGACTTCGGCGTAGCTGCCCTCGGCCAGCTTGCGTCCGCGCTGCATCACGGTGACGCGGTCGCAGATGCGCGCAATTACCGACATATTGTGTTCGACCATCAGCACCGTGCGCCCCTGGGCGACGCGCGCGATCAGTTCGGTGACACGCTCGACGTCCTCGTGGCCCAGGCCCTGGGTGGGTTCGTCGAGCAGCATCAGACGCGGCTCCAGCGCCAGCGTCGTGGCCAGTTCCAGCGCGCGCTTGTGGCCGTAGGGCAGGTTCACCGCCCACTCGTCGGCGCGCGCGGCCAGCCCGACGAGTTCCAGGTAGTGCATCGCGCGCTCGTCGAGCACGCGCAGGCGCCGCGGCGAGGCCCAGAACTGCCAGGCCAGCCCGGCCGGGCGCTGCAGACCGATGCGCACGTTCTCCAGCAGGGTCATGTGGGCGAAGGTCGCGCTGATCTGGAACGAACGCACCAGGCCGAGGCGGGCGACTGCGGTCGGGCTCGCTGCGGTGATGTCGTGGCCGTCGAACGTGATCGTGCCGCCGCTGGCGGGCAGGAAACGGCTGAGCAGGTTGAAGCAGGTGGTCTTGCCGGCGCCGTTGGGTCCGACCAGCGCGTGGATGCTGCCCTGCGCGACGTCGAGGTCGATGTCCTGCACCGCGGTGAAAGCGCCGAAGCGTTTGCTCAGGCCTCGAGCTTGCAGGATCGCGGGTTTCGACATGGGGCGTTGCGTGACATGAACCGTTTCATTGTGCAACGCAGCGCGCGCGACGGACAAGGCCGCCGTTTACGGGAAAACCCGATAATTGTTACAGCGGTTTCAATTTTGCTTGTGCCGTGTCAGCCGAGCGCCGGCGTCGAATCGGAGGCCAGCTCCGAGGGCAGGCGTTGTGCCAGCACGCGGTCGATGCGCTTGCCGTCCATGTCGACGATCTCGAAGCGCCAGCCGCCCCATTCGACGCGGTCGCCGGTCACCGGCAGCCGCGCCAGCAACAGCAGCAGCATGCCGGCCAGCGTGTTGTAGCGCGCCTTTTCCTGTTCGGGCAGCGCCTTGAGTTCGAGCTTGTCCTTGAGGTCGCCGACCGGGATCAGGCCGTCGAGCAGCCAGCTGCCGTCGTCGCGCGGAATCGCCCAGGGCTCCTCCGACGGATGTGCCTTGAACTCGCCGGCGATCGCCTCGAGGATGTCCTGCACGGTGACGATGCCCAGCGTCTGGCCGTACTCGCCGAGCACCAGCGCGGTGTGGTCGGGGCTTTGCTTGAAGGTCTGCAGCAGGTCGAGCCCGGTCAGGCTGTCGGGCACGAAAATCGCCGGGCTCGCCGCCTTGCCCAGGTCCTCGATGCCTTCGCGGCGGATGAAGCGGCCGAGCAGTTCCTTGGCCGAAACCAGGCCGAGCACGTTGTCGAGGTCGCCGCGCACCAGCGGAAAGCGCGAATGCGTCGACTCGGCGATTCGCGTCAGGTTGGCCGCCAGCGGATCCTCGATGTCGAGGAACTCGATCTCGTTGCGCGGCGTCATCAGCGAGGCGATCTGGCGGTCGTCGAGGCGGAACACATTGCGCACCATCTCGTGTTCCTGCAGCTCGATCACGCCGGCGTCCGAGCCCTCCTCGAGCACGACGTTGATCTCCTCCTCGGTGACCTGCTTGGGCGCGTCGGTGCGCACACGCAGCAGGCGCAGCAGCAGGTCGGTCGACACCGTCAGCAGTTTGACGAACACCGCGACCACGCGCGCCAGCAGCAGCATCGGCTGCGCGGTGATCAAGGCGATGCGCTCGGGCGCCAGCTGGCCTAAGCGCTTGGGCACGAGTTCGCCGATCACGATCGACAGATAGGTGATGACGACGACGACCAGCGCGGTAGCGCTGATCGACGCCAGGCGCGGCTGCACGCCGAGTTGCTGCAGCGTGCCGCTGATCGGCGCCGAGAACGCGGCCTCGCCGATGATGCCGTTGAGCACGCCGATCGAGGTGATGCCGATCTGAACCGTCGACAGCAGCCGCGTCGGCTGCTCGGTCAGGCGCAGTGCTGCGCGTGCCTGCACGCTGCCGGCCTCGGCCATCGCGGTCAGGCGCGCCCGGCGCGCGGTGACGAGGGCGATCTCGGCCATCGCGAACAGGCCGTTGAGCAGGATCAGCGCGAGCAGGAGCAGGATTTCCGTCATCGTCGTACGGCGGCGGGGATGCCGCGCAGGCGCGCGCGTGCGGCGCGCGAGGCGAACCCGGCACGCGCGCGGCCGCACCCCGACCGACTGGTCAGCGTGTGGCGCGATCGCGCGATATCAGGGGCAGGGTCCAATGAGGGCGGAGGAAGGGGTGGGCGGCTTGCGGTGGCCGAACTATGCTTGGCCATTCGCGCGCGCTGCCGCGGCGGTGGCGCGGCGACAGCTGCCTCATCCCATGTCCAGGAACGAACACGAGCCCCGATTAGAACAGAACTGCGCGCTGGCGACGCGACTGCAGCACAGCGCCTACGCGCCGCCAGCCGGCTTCGGCGCGGTGCAACCGGCGACCTGGCGCGCGTCGACGGTGTTGTTTGATAACGTCGCGGCGCTGCGCTCGCGCGACTGGCGGCGCAAGGACGGCTATACCTACGGACTGCACGGCACGCCGACCACCTTCATGCTCGAGAAGCGGCTGGCCGAGATCGAAGGCGCGCGTCACGCGCTGCTGTGCCCGTCGGGGCTGTCGGCGATCACGCTGGTCGACCTCGCGCTGCTGGCGCAGGGTGATGCGGTACTGCTGCCGAATAACGGCTACGGGCCCGGCGTCGAGTTCGCGCAGCGCATGCTCGCCTCATGGGGGATAGACGCGCATTTGTACGACCCGCTCGACGTCGCTTCGGCCGCGCGCGCGATCACACCGCGCACACGCTTGCTCTGGCTCGAGGCGCCGGGTTCGGTCAGCATGGAAATGCCCGATCTGCGTGGTCTGATCGAACTGGCGCGCAGCCATGGGCTGCGCACCGCGATCGACAACACCTGGGCCGCGGGCATCGCGTTGCGGCCGTTCGAGCTCGGCATCGACATCTCGGTCCAGGCGCTGACCAAATACCAGTCCGGTGGCGCCGACGTGCTGATGGGCGCCGTGCTGTGCCGCGACGAGGCGCTGCACGAGCAGCTGACGCTGGCGCATATGCGCCTGGGGTTGGGCGTCGGCGGCGACGACGCCAGCCTGGTGCTGCGCGGCTTGTCGAGCCTGGCGCTGCGCTACGCGGCGCACGACGCGGCGGCGCGGCGCGTGGCGCAGTGGCTGCAGCGCCAGCCGCGGGTGCGCCGCGTGCTGCACCCGGCGCTGCCCGACAGCCCCGGCCACGCGCACTGGGTGCGCGACTGCAGCGCCGCGGCCGGTCTATTGAGCTTCACCTTCGTGCCCGCGGTGACGCCGGAGCAGGTTGATGGTTTCGTCGACGCGCTGCAGCTGTTCGGCATCGGCTATTCGTGGGGCGGCCCGCGCAGTCTCGCGGTGCCCTATGCGATCGACGCGATGCGCGGCGCGGCGTGGCGCGACGGCAGCCCGCTGGTGCGGCTGGCGATCGGGCTGGAAGACCCCGACGACCTGATCGCGGACCTGGCGCGCGCGCTGGCGCTGCTGCCGGGCTGATCAGTCGCGGGCGTCGACCGCGAGCAGCAGTGCGTCGAGCGCCTGCGCGAGCTGCTGTTCGTGCTCGAGCAGCGCCGCGCTCAAGCCCGGCAAGGCGTCGCGCCGGCCATCGCGCGCGGCCTGCAGCGCCTCGACGGCGGCGCTGTGCAGCGCCGCGTGCAGCGGCAGCAGCGCGCTGAACGCGTCGCGCTGTCCGTGGCGCTTGCGGCCCGGACCGTCGCACCACTGGCCCAGTGTGCAGTGATGCATGTCGGGCGGCGTGGCGGTGGCGGCCTGCGTCGGGTCCTCGAGCGCGGCCAGCACGCGGATCACCAGGTTGCGGTGGTCGTCTTGCGCGGCCTCGAGCAGTTTGTGCGTGGACTGGCGCTGCAGCGATGTGACCTGCAGCTTGAGCCGTGCGCTGACGCCGGCGACGATCTCGAGTTCGCGGCGCGAGCGCTCGCTGGCCACCGACAGCAGCTCGGCCTGGTTGATGATCTCGGTGGTGCGGTCCTCGATGCCGTTGGTGGCACGTCGCACATGGCGGGCCAGATTGCGCACTTCGTCGGCGACGACCGCGAAACCGCGCCCGGCTTCGCCGGCGCGTGCTGCCTCCAGCGCGGCGTTGAGCGCGAGCAGATTGGTCTGTTCCGAGATCTCGCGGATGCCGGTGACGAGCACGCCGACCGAGCGCACCTGCTCGAGCAACGCGTCGACCGCGTGCACGTTGTCGCGCACGACGCCGGAGACGCTGCGCACCGCGGCGTCGACGTCGCCCATCGAGGTCTCGATCTCGGCGCCGGTGTGCACCATGGTGTCCAGCGTCGCCTTGAGCCGTTCGTTGATCTGAACCGCCTCGCGCCGCGCCGAGATGTTGCGCAGGCTGGCGTGCAGCAGTTGTGCGTCGCCCTGGCGGTCGCGTACCGGGCTGACCAGCACCGAGAACAGGAAGGTGCCGGCTTCCAGGCGCGCGTGCAGCGGCGTCGATTGCGGCTCGCGCAGCGCGCTCAGGGCGGCGCCGTCCAGGCCCAGGCAGCGCAGCGGCTGGCCGATCAGCCGGGTCGGCTCGGCGCCGCCGAGCGCTGCACGGAAGTCGTCGGCGAAGCGCGCGAAGGTGCTTTGCGCCGCCGGGTTCAGCGCGACGATGGTCGCGTCGTCGTCGACGTCGGCGATCAGGTCCAGCGTTTCCAGGCCGTGCAGGGTCTGCTCGACCGCGTGGCGGATTTCGGCGTTCATCACGGAGCGAGACAGTGTCGGAGAGCGTGTTGCGGCGATGGTAGTGCGTTCAGATTACGGCCATTCATCCCAGAACTTGAGGCCGAGGCTCAGTCCTCGAACACGCGCAGCACGCCGTCGAGGCCGCAGAAATTGAGCGCCATGCGCGCGGCGTCGCGCACCGCCGGCTTGGCGTGGTAGGCCACGCCCAGGCCCGCGGCGCCGAGCATCGGCAGGTCGTTGGCACCGTCGCCGATCGCGATCGCCTGCTGCGGCGAGCAACCCAGCTCGGCACAGGTGTCGAGCAGCGCCTGGCGCTTGGCGGCACCGTCGACGATGGCGCCGATCGCGTGGCCGGTCAGCGCGCCGTCGCGGATGTCGAGCTCGTTGGCGCGCACGCGGTCCAGCCCCAGGCGGCGTTGCAGGCGCTCGGCGAACCAGGTGAAGCCGCCGGTGGCCAGCAGCACGGTCAGCCCGGCCGCCTTGGCCGCGCCGATCAGCGCCTCGGCGCCGGGGTTGAGCTGCATGCGCGACCAGACCTGCTCGAGCACGCTTTGCGGCGTTCCGGCGAGCAGCGCCAGGCGCCGGCGCAGGCTCTCGGCGTAGTCGGGGATCTCGCCGCGCATCGCCGCCTCGGTGATCGCCGCGATCTGCGCCTTGGTGCCGCTGGCTTCGCCGAGTTCGTCGATCGTCTCCATCGACACCAGTGTCGAGTCCATGTCCAGCGCGAGCACGCGGAAGTCGCGCAGCCGCAGCGCATCCGGCACCAGGGCCCAGTCGGCGCCGTCGGCCAGCGCGGGCATCAGCTGCCCGACCGCGCCGGCGTCGAGGGCGACGTCGCGCAGCCGCACCGCGTGCGCGCCCGGCGCCGTGCCGGCGCCGTCGAGCGGCTCGATCGAGGCCGGACGCAGCTGCCGGGCCACGCGCGCGACCAGGGCCGGGTCGAGCGCGCTGGGCGGGGGAACTTGCAGGACGAGATGGTGCATGGTCGTGGGGGTTTCGAAGGTATGGAAGCGGGACGGCGCGTGGTTCACTCGCTGCTGGACGCGTCGGCGCGCGTGGGCTCGCCGAGCTGGCGCAGCGTGTCGCGCACCAGGCGCGCGCGCGCCGCGGCGTCGGGCGCCTCGCGCGTGATGCGCAGCCGGTCGGCACCGGCCAGGCGCACGTGGCGCTGGCTCTGCACCAGCGCGATGATGCGCGCGGCGTCGACCGGCGCGTCGGGGGCGAACTGCACCAGCGTCTGCTGCTCGGCGGCGTCGACCTTGAGCACGCCGTAGCGCGCCGCGAGCAGGCGCAGCCGATGCGTCTCGATCAGGTGGGTGGCCGGCGCCGGCAGGCGCCCGAAGCGGTCGACGATCTCCTCGGCGACGGCCTGCAGCGCGGCCTCGTCGGCGCAGCTCGCCAGGCGCTTGTACAGGTTCAGCCGCGCGTTCACGTCGGGGCAGTAGTCCTCGGGCAGCAGCGCCGGCTCGTGCAGGTTGATCTCGGTGGTCACGCCCAGCGGGTGCGTCAGGTCGGGCTCGCGCCCGGCCTTCAGCGCCTTGACCGCGGCCGACAGCATGTCGATGTACATCTGGTAGCCGACGTCCTGCACATTGCCCGACTGCGCGTCGCCGAGCGCTTCGCCGGCGCCGCGGATCTCCAGGTCGTGCATCGCCAGGTAGAAGCCGCTGCCGAGCTCCTCCATCTGCGCGATCGCGTCGAGGCGCTGCTGCGCGGTCTTGCTCAGGTGCTGCACGTCGGGCACCAGCAGATAGGCGTAGGCCTGGTGGTGACTGCGCCCGACGCGGCCGCGCAGCTGGTGCAGCTGCGCCAGCCCGAACTTGTCGGCGCGGCTGATCACGATGGTGTTGGCGGTGGGCACGTCGATGCCGGTCTCGATGATGGTCGAGCACAGCAGCAGGTTGAAGCGCTGCGCGTGGAAGTCGCGCATCACGCGCTCGAGCTCGCGCTCGTGCATCTGGCCGTGGGCGATCGCGATGCGCGCCTCAGGCACCAGCTCGGCGAGCATCTCGCGCCGGCGCTCGATGGTGTCGACCTCGTTGTGCAGGAAGTAGACCTGGCCGCCGCGCTTGATCTCGCGCAGCAGCGCTTCGCGGATCACCGCGCGGCTCTCGTTGCGTACGAAGGTCTTGATCGCCAGCCGCTTCTGCGGCGCGGTCGCGATCACCGACAGGTCGCGCAGCCCCTCCATCGCCAGCCCCAGCGTGCGCGGTATCGGCGTGGCGGTCAGCGTCAGCATGTCGACTTCGGCGCGCAGCGCCTTCAGCGCCTCCTTGTGGCGCACGCCGAAGCGGTGTTCCTCGTCGACGATGACCAGGCCCAGGCGGGCGAACGCGATGTCGCCCGACAGCAGCTTGTGGGTGCCGATGACGATGTCGACGCTGCCGTCGGCCACGCCGGCCAGCGCCGCCTTGACTTCCTTGGCGCTGCGAAAGCGCGACAGCTCGGCGATCTTCACCGGCCAGTCGGCGAAGCGGTCGCGGAAGGTCTCGACGTGCTGCTCGGCCAGCAGCGTGGTCGGCGCCAGCACCGCGACCTGGCGCCCGCCCATCACCGCGACGAAGGCCGCGCGCAGCGCGACCTCGGTCTTGCCGAAACCGACGTCGCCGCACACCAGGCGGTCCATCGGTCGCGGCGAGATCATGTCCTGCACCACGGCGTGGATCGCGGCGGCCTGGTCGGGCGTTTCGTCGAAGCCGAAGCCGGCCGCGAAGGTCTCGTATTCCTGCGCCGGGAAGCGGAACGCATGGCCCGCGCGCGCCGCGCGCCGCGCGTGGATGTTGAGCAGCTCGGCGGCGGTGTCGCGCACCTGCTCGGCGGCCTTGCGCCGCGCGCGGTCCCACTGGCCGGAGCCGAGCTGGTGCAGCGGCGCGTGCTCGGGGTCGACGCCGCTGTAGCGCGCGATCAGGTGCAGCTGCGCCACCGGCACGTACAGCGAGGCGTCGCCGGCGTAGCGCAGGTGCAGGAACTCGGCCGGGCCGTCGCCCAGATCCAGCGAGACCAGCCCCTGGTAGCGCCCGATGCCATGCTGCTGGTGCACCACCGGGTCGCCGGTCTTGAGCTCGGACAGGTCGCGGATCAGGTTCTCGACGTCGCTGGCACGCTCCTGGCGGCGGCGCCGGCCGCGCGCGGCCGGCAGCGCGAACAGCTCGGTCTCGGTGAGCAGCGCCAGCTGCGCGTCGGGCAGCTCGAAGCCGGCGGCCAGCGGCGCCACGGTCAGCGCGAAGCGCGCGTCGGCAGCGGCGAACCCGGCCCAGTCGTCGAGCGGCTGCGGCTGCAGCCCGGATTCGCGCAGCAGCTCGAGCAGCGTTTCGCGCCGCCCGGCCGAGTCGGCGCACAGCAGCACGCGCGGTCCCGGGCGCGCCAGCCAGTCCTGCAGCCGTTGCAGCGGACGCTCGGCGCGCTGCAGCACCGCCAGGTCGGGCAGGCGTCGCACCGCCAGCGCGCCGCTGCGTCCGGCGTCGGTTGCGCCCGGCTCGGCCTCGGTCGCATCGCGCAGCGCCAGCTGCGGCAGGCTCTTCAGCGCGACGAAGAAGTCTTCGTCGCTGAGGTAGAGCTCGAGCGGCGGCAGCGCCGGGCGCTCCGGGTCGTGGCGCAGCAGGCGCCAGCGCTCGTGGGTGTCGGCGGCGAACTGGCGCATCGCGCCGGCGACATCGCCGTGCAGCACCACGCCGGCGTCGGCGCCGAGGTAGTCGAGCAGGGTCTCGGTGCGCTCGTGGAACAGCGGCAGGTAGTACTCGATGCCGGGTCCGGCGACGCCGTGCGCGATGTCCTTGTACAAGGGGCTGCGGCTGGGGTCGCCTTCGATGCGCTCGCGCCACTGCGCACGGAAGCGCTGGCAGGCCGCGTCGTCGAGCGCGAACTCGTGGCCCGGCAGCAGCCGGACGTCGTCGATCGGGTACAGGCTGCGCTGGCTGTCGGGGTCGAAGGTGTGGATCGACTCGACGGTGTCGCCGAACAGGTCGACGCGCAGCGGCAGCGTCGAGCCCATCGGGTGCAGGTCGATCAGGCCGCCGCGCACCGCGTATTCGCCGGGCGCGACGACCTGGGTCACGTGGGCGTAGCCGGCCAGCACCAGCTGCGCGCGCAGCGCCGCCTCGTCGAGCGCCTGCCCCTTGCGGAAGGTGAACGTGGTCGAGGCCAGGAACGAGGCCGGCGCCAGCCGCTGCAGCGCGGTGGCCGCCGGCACCAGCACGACGTCGATCGCGCGCTGGTGCATGGCCCACAGCGTGGCCAGGCGCTCGGACACCAGGTCCTGGTGCGGCGAGAACGCGTCGTAGGGCAGGGTTTCCCAGTCGGGAAGCACGCCGCAGCGCAGCGACGGCGCGAACCAGGCGATCTCGTCGAGCAGGCGCTGCGCGTCGGCCGGGTCGGCGGTGACGACCAGCCAGGGGTGGGCGTGGCGGCGCGCCAGTTCGGCGATGAGCAGCGCGTCGGCGCTGCCGGCGGGACGCGCCAGCGCGTGGCGCTGGCCGGCTTTCAAGGCGGGCAGCGCCAGGCCCGGCGCCAGCGGTTCGGTTCGATCTTCGGCAGACATCCCTAGAATTCTCGCAGGTACGGGGCCGGCGCGCCCCGTGCCCGCAGCACCGTCGCGCTCGGGCGACGGCCTTGCTCGCCCGCGCCCACCGATGCCTTTCCATGTCCTGATTCCCTGCGCCGGCAGCGGCGCGCGGCTGGCCGCCGGCCAGCCCAAGCAATACCTGCCGGTGGCCGGCGCCGCGCTGGTCGTGCATACGCTGCGCGCGTTCGCCGCGCTGCCGCGGCTGGCGCGCATCGTGCTTGTCGTGCAGCCCGACGACGCGCGCGCGGCGGCGCTGCTGGCCGACGAGCCGGCGCTGGCCGGGCGCGTCGAGCTGGC
>JAKAHP010000034.1 GCA_021825505.1 Pseudomonadota bacterium | reverse complement strand
TCGTATTCGGAAAAGCTCGTCTGCATCGTCGTTCCTCGCGCCCTCCGGCGCTCAGGACCATTGTTCCAGTTCACCCTCCGCTCGGCCAGCGCTCAACGCCGGTCGCGCGGAATTGATCAGTGTTTCCTTAAGTGCGCGCATCGATCGCTCTGCGTGCTGTGATTCAGGGTGAGCGAAATTTGTGCGTTTCGAAACAGTGATAACTTGTCGAAAAATTGGGTGGTTAGTTATCGAGCAGTCTTTATTAAATCTCCCACGTGGCCGTAGTGGTTACAGGTGCAGGAAATCGAGATCGAATCGCCGGGTGCGTGAACCATGCTTCTGGGCACCTCGAATTACTGGCCCTCTGATCTGAACTTGCCGTGACGACCGCGCAATCCGACCGATTCGCAGCCTCCTCGAAGGGTGGTTGGACGATTTTTTCGCCCTCCGGCGCCCAGATCTGCCCGTTTCCGACCGATCCGAGCCCGTTTCGGGGGGCAGAAGGGCGTCGGTCCCGCCTCCTTCAACGAGCACAGGCGCCGCAGGTTGTACGTCGCGGCCTTCCAGTTCAGATGCAGCGCCGCACGCGCCAGGCCGATGCTGCGCAGCGCCTTGCCACCCCTGTGCTCCAGACCGGCGAACACATGCTCCACGCGGGCGCGAACCTTGGCAATGCGCTTGTTGCGTCGCTCCTGGCAGTCCGACAGCAGCTTGCCTGCCTGGCCCTTGCGCTGGATGTGCACCCGCCAGCGCTGCGCACGCAGGCGTTGCTCGCGCTCGCCGTCGACGTATCCCTTGTCGGCATAGATGTCGCGGTTGGTGTTGCTGGCATCGAGCACGCGCTCGAAGTGCAAGGTGTCGTTCTCGCTGGCCGTGCTGATGTGCACGCGGCGGATCAGCTTGTGGCGCCGATCCACGCGGCTGGAGAGCCTGAAGCCGAAGTAGCTCTTGCCGTGCTTCTTGGTCCAGCGCGCCTTGCGTCTTGCCTCGATCGAGCGCGCAGTCGCGCAGCGCACCGAGGAGTTGAACGAACAGCGCCCGTTCAGCGCGGCTATATTCGATGCGGTCGCCAGCGTGGGCCTGGTGCTGGATCGTTCAGGGGGATCATCCGCTTCAGCAAGGCGGCCGAGGCCGCTTCCGGCTACGGCTCAAGGACCTCCGCGCGCAACGACCCCAGGGCCCGCACGCTCGCTGCTTCAGCATCTCGCGCGACCGCGCTTACGGGCCGCGCAGCGGCCCGCCGTGCGCGTGCTACCTGCGGGGGCATGTCGCAAGGTCGGCACGTTGCCAGGAGCAACGCTTCCTGCTTGATGCCCCGTTTTGAACGACCAGGGTGCCGGCCTGGCGGACGCGCTTGGGCTACTTACTCGGATATGTCGCCAACGTCCAGACGTACTCCGCCCTGGTCGGTGAAAAAGCCCATGCCCGCGAGCGCGATGTGCCCGTTCGGTGTTATCTTGTAAACGGTGGTTAACGCATAGCTTTGTTTTTCGTGGTCAGCCTTGAATTTTCGCATTTGCGAGAACAGCATCGTTTCGTCCTTGCCTGCGATCGCGATATAGATGATTTCCGCGCGCCCTATGTGGACGGCTTTGGTGGCGTCCGAGTAGCAGTCGAACGAAGCAATTAATCCATCTGTTCCGGTTTTTAGCGACACCGGGTAGCCGGGCGACTTCGTGGCTGCGCAATATAGCTTCGCGGTTCTGAATCCGAGGAAATTTAGGTCGGCATCGTAATAATCGGTTGTGAATGCGTCAAGCGGCATACCACGGCTGTCGCCAGGAATATTGACGGAGCCGCTCACTTTGAGTGTGTTGTGATCTGCCGGCGCACCCTCGTAGGTTGCTGGGGTCATTGCCGTGATATGTAACGCCGCGTGTCCGTGAACAACTTTTGTGGCTTGGTTGGGAGCTACTAGATCTCCATCAACGACCCGATCGAGTTTTTCGTCGCGCGCGAGGATGCTTTGCATCGCCTGTTTCACCGGGTAATCAAGGTGTTGGGTCGCCGCGGTTCTTCGGGCTATCTCTTGTCGCGCGGCTTCCATGTCTTGTTGCCGGCTCTGTGCGGTGTCACCTCCAGATTTTCCGCCACATGCGCTCAATGCGATGGGCAGCGCGCATAGCAACAAGGTGCCAATTTTCTGCATGAAATTCTCCGGAAGATGAGCCGAATTCAGGGTGGGTCGGGGCAGCCGCATGTCAGTCGTGCTGCTCCACGGATCGTGGTTTGAGTGGGCGTTGTGCGCTTCCGTCAGTGTATCGAAGGCCTTTGGAGTATTGAGTGTTTCCGCTGCGAGTTGTGGGGTTGAAAATCGATGCGGCGGCTGGGGCTGTTTGATTGAGCTGGACATTCAATCGGCGATAGCCTTACCCGGCAAAGGCGTATCCTGGTTTTGGGTGAAGATGAGGTGAGCAACATTTGCCGAGCAGTATTGGCATGACTTCGAGTTGGTTTCATAGATAAATGAGAGTTACTGGGCGATACGCCTACACAAAATTGGGACGTCGGTCCGGCACGACGCCGCGCTCGACGGCTGGCGGGCGCAAGCCGCGGTCACGCAGCGCGAGTGCACGACTCGGAGCGTGGTGGCAAGGCTTGAGGGTGGTCGAGAGCGGCTCGACACCGCGCGGTGTGTCGAGGCGCGCGAGCTGCGCGCCGGTGCGGCGCGAAGTCGGGGGCCGTGAAACGCAAACGGCGCCTCGAGGGCGCCGTCGTCTGCTGCAAGCTGTTGATTTCGCTTGGTACCCGGAACGGGACTTGAACCCGTAAGGCCTTGCGGCCGGCGGAGTTTAAGTCCGCTGCGTGCGGCGTTCCTCGACGTTGAGAAATGTTCCCGATTTCGACGGATCGCCTGGAAAGCAAGGTTTCAAGCGCCTGCAAGCGCTTCGCCATCGCTCCCAAGTGTTCCTCGGAATGCCTAGGATGCCATTACACAGCCATGACACGGCGCCGAGGAGGACAGGGTGGGCAAGCGCGAGAACTTCACCGCGGGCCGGGTGGCCGAGTTCGGTTGCCCGTCCGGCAAGCACCAGGCGATCTACTGGGACGGCAAGCAACCCGGGCTCGGCCCGCGGGTGACGGCCAAGGGCGCCAAGGCCTACGTGTTTCAAGGCTGGATCGACGACGGCTCCGTGCGCATCACCATCGGCAGCCCGGATGTCTGGCCGTTGGAGACGATATGGTCGACTGACCGACTACATCGTGCTGCGCGACCCGAAGGGGCGCCGCACTGAGGCGCGACGACACGCGGTGCCGCTGCTGGACGACGCCAAGGAGGCGCTGAAGGCTTTCACAGGTGCGCCCGGGGTGTTCACCGTCAATCGCAAAGCGATCTCGCCGGCGGTTCTGGCCCGGCTGGAGGCTGAGGCGATCGGCGAGCAGATCGACGCGTTCGAGCCCAAGCGCCTGCGCTCGGGTATCGAGACGGCGCTGGCGTCCCTTGGCATAGGTCGCGAGATCCGGGCCCAGCTCCAGAGCCACGGCCTCGGCGGCGTGCAGGATCGGCACTATGACGATCACGACTACATGTTGGAGAAGCGGGCCGCGCTGCAGGCGCTGCTGGACCTGCTCAACACCGTGCCGGCGGACAACGTGACGCCGATCAACGGGAGAACGGCAGCATGACGGCGGTTCGTCGCGCCTTCCCGCGGTCCATTGCGTGTGTGCTGTATAGAAACGCTATACAATTCATCCCGTGATCAAGTCCTTCCGCCACAAGGGTCTACAGGCGTTTTTCGAGACGGGAAGCAAGGCGGGCATCCAACCCAGGCACGCCGCGCGCCTCGGAAACCAGCTTGACCAGCTCAACGTGGCCAGGTCGGCCGGCGACATGAACCTGCCGGGATGGAAGCTGCACAAGCTCAGCGGCGATCTGGCCGACCACTGGTCGGTCTGGGTCAACGGCAATTGGCGCATGACCTTCACCTTCGACGGCGAGGACGCGATCCTGGTGGATTATCGGGACTACCACTGACGCATCGACTTACCCACTTACCCACTTACTCGAGGTTCACGCCATGGCTCGCATGTTCAACCCGCCCCATCCGGGGCTCACCTTGCGCGACGACGTGCTGCCCGCGCTGGGTCTTTCCGTGACCGAGGCGGCCGAACAGCTCGGCGTTACCCGTGCTGCACTGTCGCGCGTGATCAACGGCCGCGCAGGAATCTCCCCCGAGATGGCGTTGCGGATCGAGGCGTGGTTGGGCGTCGACCGCGGCGGCCGCGCTGACCTGTGGATCGAGCGCCAAGCGGGTTACGACCTATGGCAGGCCCGTAAGGCGGGCGCGCCAGCGCGAGTCAAGCGCGCGCCTGCGGAGCCGGAACACGCCGCGGCCTGATCCAGCGGACGAGCACGGGGACTTGCGATGAAGGCGTTGAAGCAGATGAAGGCCGAGCTGCTGGCCGCGCCGGCGGTGAATGGGTTGCTCGAACGCTTAACAAGATCGCCGAAGTCGCCTGAACGGGCCTCATCTAGGTGTTTCAGCGGAAACGAAGCGGAAACGGAAAAAGCAAAACGGCGCCTCGCGGGCGCCGTCGTCTGCTCCAAGCTGTTGATTTAGCTTGGTACCCGGAACGGGACTTGAACCCGTAAGGCCTTGCGGCCGGCGGATTTTAAGTCCGCTGCGTCTACCGATTTCGCCATCCGGGCGTCTCGCGACCGCTCATCGTAGTGCAAGCGGAGGCGCGCTCCGGGCGCTGGCACCCGCGAATCCGGGGGCAGCGCGCCGGCGCAGCCTCGCCTAGCATCGAGGCCATGTCAGCGCGATGCGATTCCGGCGTTGCGCCATTGTTGCCGACCTCGTGTCCCTGCGTTCGATGCCACCCTGGTTGATTGGAACCCTGCGTCGCTGGTTGATGCACGAGCCGGCCGCGCCCGCGACGGGCGCCTCCCGCGTGGCGCCGCTGGCGGGCGCGACTGACGACGCTGCCGCGGGCGATGAAGCACCCCAGCCGAGCGCGCCGATCGAACGCTTCGAGCGGCTGACCGGCTTGCGCTGCGAAGCCGAAGCCGCAGCCGACGCGCGGCCCGACGAGCAGGCTTTCGTCGAGGCGCTCCAGACACTGCTCGAGTCGGGACAGTCGCTGGCTGCCTGGGTGCCGCGGCCGCCGTCGGTGCTGCCGCGACTGCTCGCGTGCCTGCGCGGTGAGCAGCCGTCGTTGCGCCAGGCGGCCGCGCTGGTGCGCGAGGATCCGCAGTTGGTCGCGGACATCGTGCGTGCCGCCAATTCGGCCCGCATGCAGCACGGCGAGCCGGTGACCGAGCTCGAGCAGGCGGTGTTGCGCCTCGGGGTCGACGGCTTGCTGCGCATCGCCGGCGCGAGCGTGATGCGGCCGCTGTTCGATGCCCGGCGCGACGCGCTGCTGGCGGCTGCCGCGCCCAAGCTGGCGCGCCTGGCGTTGGCCAAGAGCCTGCTCTGTTACATGCAGGCGCCACGCTGCGGGGTGGACGCCTTCGACGCCTACCTGGCCGGGCTCACGCACAACGTCGGCTGGGTCGGCGTGTTGCGCGTGCTGGGGCTGCGCCTGCCGCCGGCAGCGCGTCCCTACAGCTGCCGTTTCGTGGTCGAGCTGTCGCGCCTGAGCGAGCGCATGTACGGCGCCAGCGCCGAACAATGGCAGCTCAACGATGCGTTGACCGGTCTGGGGCGTGCGCTGCGCAAATCGCCGCTGGAGCAGTCGACGCTGCCGCTGGCGCGCTTGCTGTGGCGTGCGGAAACCGAGGTCGAGCGCAAGCTGCTGGCCGCCTGAGGCGCGCGCAGCGACTCCGCGAGGCGCATCAGGGGTCGATGACCTTGGCGCAGACGTCGGTGGGCACCGCGGCGACGTGACCCACCACCGGCACGGCCTTCAATCCGGCCGACGCGACGCGGCAGGGCAGTGCGAGCACCCCGCAGCCGCCGAGCGCGCTCAGCGCGAGCGCGGCCAGACCCACGCGAGAGCGGCGCAGAAACGCGAGTAAAAACGCGAGCGGACGCATCGGTCGGCCTGAAGGCTGGGGAGGGAGAGGTGGAGGCGCGGGCGGGAGTCGAACCCACCTGGAAGGATTTGCAGTCCTCTGCATAGCCGCTTTGCTACCGCGCCGTCGGATCCAAACCATAGCAGCAACCGTGCTCGGTTTGCTGAGGGTCGGATATTCCGTCGTCAAACACCGTCGAAAAAAAAGGGAAGAACGGGCTTCCCTTTTTTCGACGTCCGGAATCGCTTCGGCATTGCGCCGGCGAGCCCGGAAAATATGGAGCGGGAAACGAGTCTCGAACTCGCGACCTCAACCTTGGCAAGGTTGCGCTCTACCAACTGAGCTATTCCCGCGAAAACTGAAATTCTATACCTTTCAGAGATTCTGTCAACACCCCTGAGCCAAGATTCTTCGCGCTTACAGCGCCGCGGCGAGCCCGCCGACCACAGCGTGCATGCCGCTGTCGACGTGCAGCACCTCGGCGGTGATGCCGGCGGCCAGGTCCGACAGCAGGAAGGCGCTGGCGTCGCCGACCTGCTCGATGGTCACGTTGCGCCGCAGCGGCGTGCTCGCTTCGTTGAATTTGAGCATCTTGCCGAAGTCGGCGATGCCCGACGCCGCCAGCGTCTTGATCGGCCCGGCGCTGACGCCGTTGACGCGCATGCCGCGCGGCCCCAGCGCTTCGGCCAGGTAGCGCACACTGGCCTCGAGCGCGGCCTTGGCCACGCCCATCGTGTTGTAGTTGGGCACGACGCGCTCGGCGCCGAGATAGGTCATCGTCAGCAGCGAGGGCATGCCGCCGGCGGCCACGCTGGCTTGCAGCAGCGGCATCGCGGCCTTGGCCAGCGCCGGGAACGAGTAGGCCGAGATGTCGTGCGCGATGCGGAAGTTCTCGCGGCTGAGCCCGTCGAGGAAATCGCCGGCGATGGCCTCGCGCGGGGCGAAGCCGATCGAGTGCACCAGCCCGTCGAGTTGCGGCCAGTGTCCGGCCAGCGCCGCGAACAGCGCGTCGATCTGCGCGTCGTCGCCGACGTCGCAGGGGAAGGTCAGCGTCGAACCGAACTCGGCGGCGAAGGCCTTGATGCGCTCCTCGAAACGCTCGCCGACGTAGGTGAACGCCAGTTCGGCGCCTTCGCGCCGGCATGCCTGCGCAATGCCGTAGGCGATCGAGCGGTTGGACAGCAGCCCGGTGATCAGGATGCGCTTGCCTGTGAGAAAGCCCATGGTTCGATTGTTCCTTCTTTGTTGTCGCCGCATCACGGCGTGTCCGGTCACATGCGCATGACATGCGAGCTTGTTGCAGAATTCTCGCATGGTGTCGAGCCCCAGCCTCACGCGTCGCGGCCTGCTGCAGGCGGCGTTGCTCGCGCCATGGCGCGAGCCTGGCGCCGGCTTCGCGCTGTTCGGCCAGCCGAAGTATGCGGCCGGATTCAGCCATTTCGACTACGTGAACCCGCGCGCGCCGGTGGGCGGCACGCTGTGGTTGACGCCGGCCACACGCAACGCCAGTTTTGACAAGCTCAACCCGTTCACGCTGCGCGGTAGCGCGCCGCCGGGCTTGCTCAGCCTGGTGTTCGAGACCCTGATGACGCCGAGCTGGGATGAGCCCAACAGCGTGTACGGCTTGCTCGCCGAGCGCATGGAAGTCGACGCCGACCGGCTCGGCGTGCGCTTCTGGCTGCATCCGGCGGCGCGCTTCGCCGACGGCGGCGCGGTCGACGCGGCCGCGGTGTGCCACAGTTTCGCCCAGCTCAGCGGCGAGGGCGCCGCGCCGGCGCTGCGCGCGCAATACGCCGACATCGTCGCGGCGCGCGCGCTGGCGCCGCGCCTGGTGCATTTCGCGTTTCGCCGTGCCGACCGCGAGCTGCCGCTGATCGCCGCCGGGCTGCCGGTGTTCTCGCCGCGCTGGGGCGACGGCGCGCCGCTGGCGCAGCTCGTCGCGCAGGCGCCGCTGGCCTCGGGACCCTATCGCATCGAGCGCCAGCGCGGCCAGCGCGACATCGTCTACGCGCGGCGCGCCGATTACTGGGGCTGGCAGCTGCCGAGCCGGCGCGGCCAGTACAACTTCGCGCGCGTCGGCTACAAGCTGTACCGCGACGGCACCGCGCAGCTCGAAGCGTTCAAGGCCGGCGAGTTCGACCTGATCCAGGCCTACGTCGCGCGCGAATGGGCGCGCCAGTACCGCGGACGCGGCTTCGACGACGGCACGCTGATCAAGCGCGAATTGCCCAACCACAATCCGGCCGGTTTCCAGGGCTTCGTGATGAACTTGCGTCGCCCGCTTTTTCACGACGTGCGCGTACGCCACGCGCTGGCGCTGGCGCTGGACTTCCAGTGGCTGAACCGCATGCTGTTCTACGGCCAGTACAAGCGCATCCACGGTTATTTCTCGAACAGCCCCTACGCGGCGCGCGGCAGCGCGGCCGGCGCCGAGCTGGCGCTGCTCGAGCCGTGGCGCGCGCAGCTGCCGCCGGCGGTGTTCGGGCCGCTGCCCACATTGCCGTCGACCGCGCCGCCGGGCAGCTTGCGCGCCAACCTGCTGGCGGCGCGCGCGCTGCTACGCGAGGCCGGCTGGCATTACCGCGACGGCGCGCTGCGCAATGCGCGCGGCGACGCGTTCGTGTTCGAGTATCTGGAAAGCCAGGGCTCGCTGGCGCCGGTGATCGCGCCGTACGCGCGCGCGCTGGAAATCCTCGGCATCCGGCTCAACTACCGCCAGGTCGACTTCGCGGTCTACCAGCAGCGGCTCGAGGTGTTCGACTTCGACATGACGACGACCGGCTATGCCGGCAGCCCGAGCCCGGGCAACGAGCTGGTCGACCTGTTCGGCTCGGCGGCCGCGATGCAGGACGGCTCGGACAATCTGTGGGGGGTGCACGAGCCGGCGATCGACGCGCTGATCGGCGCGGTGCTGCGCGCGCGCAGCGAGGAGGCGCTGCGCGCCGCCTGCCACGCGCTCGACCGGGTGCTGGTGTGCGGCTGGTATTCGGTGCCGCATTGGTACGCCGCGGCGCACCGCGTCGCCTGGCGCGCGCACCGCTTCGGCATGCCGGAGCGGCTGCCGCTGTACTACGAACCGCAGGCGTGGGCCGCGGCGTGCTGGTGGCAGGAGGACGCGGCATGAACCTGGGCCTGTACATCGCCAAGCGGCTGGCGCTGATGATTCCGACCTTGTTCGGCGTGGTGCTGCTGACCTTTGTCGTGATCCAGTTCGTTCCCGGAGGGCCGGTCGAGCAGATGGTCGCGCAATTGCGCAGCCACCGCACCGAGGCCGCCGGCGGGCTGGCCTACCGCGGCCGCCAGGGCATCAGCCCGCGCCAGCTCGCCGAGATCCGCAAGCTGTACGGCTTCGACAAGCCGCCGGCGCAGCGTTTCTGGCTGATGCTGCGCCGCTTCGCGCGCTTCGACCTCGGCCAGAGCTATTACTACCACGAGAGCGTGTGGCGCCTGATCCGCGAGCGCATGCCGGTGTCGATCAGCCTGGGGCTGTGGAATTTCCTGCTGACCTATCTGATCTCGATTCCGCTGGGTATCGCCAAGGCGGTGCGCGACGGCACGCGCTTCGATGTCGCCAGCAGCGTTGCGGTGCTGGTGGGCTACGCGATTCCCGGCTTCGTGCTCGGCGTGGCGCTGCTGGTGCTGTTCGCCGGCGGCAGCTTCTGGCAGTGGTTCCCGCTGCGCGGGCTGACTTCGGACGGCTGGAGCACGTTCACGACCTGGCACAAGGTGACCGACTATCTCTGGCATGTCACCTTGCCGGTGCTGTCTCTGGTCGCCGGCAGCTTCGCGGTGATCACGATGCTGACCAAGAACGCCTTGCTCGAGGAAATGCACAAGCAGTACGTGCTCGTGGCGCGCGCCAAGGGGGCCGGCGAGCACCGCGTGCTGTGGCACCACGTGCTGCGCAATGCGCTGATTCCGCTGGTGACGGGCTTCCCGGCGGCGTTCATCGGCGCCTTCTTCACCGGCGCGCTGCTGATCGAGACCCTGTTCTCGCTTCCCGGGCTCGGCCTGCTGTCCTACGAATCGCTGGTGCGACGCGACTATCCGGTGGTGATGGGAACGCTGTACCTGTTCACGCTGATCGGGCTGCTGACCAAGCTCGTCTCCGACCTGTGCTACGTCTGGGTCGACCCGCGCGTGCAGTTCGAGAGCCTGTCGTGAGCGGTGCGGCACCGGCTCCCGCGGCGCAGTCGCCGGCGGCGCTGGCCTGGCGCCGCTTCCGGCGCCGGCGCCTGGGTTACTGGAGCCTGTGGCTGTTCGGCGCGCTGTTCGCGCTGTCGCTGGCCGCGCCGGTGCTGTGCACCGACCGGCCGCTGCTGGTGCGCTACGACGGTCATCTGTACTGGCCGCTGCTGCACGACTACCCGGACGCGGCGTTCGGCGGGAATTTTCGCAGCCCCGCGCGCTACCACGACCCGCTGATCCGGGCCCATCTCGACGCGCCGGGCAACTTCGCGGTGTTCGCGCCGGTGCCGTGGAGCTACGCGACGATCAACTACTGGGCGACGCAGCCGAACCCGGCGCCGCCGTCGGCGCAGAACTGGCTGGGCACCGACGCGCAGGGGCGCGACGTGCTGGCGCGCCTGGTCTACGGCTTTCGCGACTCGGTGCTGTTCGCGCTGGCGCTGACCGCGGTGGGGACCGTGCTGGGGCTGCTGCTCGGCGCACTTCAGGGGTATTTCGCGGGGCGCGTCGACCTCACGCTGCAGCGCCTGATCGAGGTCTGGGGCGCGCTGCCCGAGCTGTATCTGCTGATCATCCTGGCGTCGCTGTTCGCACCCAGCTTCGGGCTGCTGCTGGTGCTGCTGTCGCTGTTCGGCTGGATGGGACTGGCCGACTACACGCGCGCCGAGTTCCTGCGCAACCGGCAGATGGACTATGTGCGCGCCGCGCGTGCGCTCGGCGCCGGGCACTGGCGCATCGCCACGCGCCACATCCTGCCCAACAGCCTGACGCCGATGCTCACCTTCCTGCCGTTTCGCATGAGCGGTGCGATCCTGGCGTTGACCAGCCTGGACTTCCTCGGCCTGGGCGTGCCGCCACCGTCGCCCAGCCTGGGCGAGATGCTGGCCGAGGCCAAGTCCAACCTCGACGCCTGGTGGCTGTCGCTGGCGGTGTTCGTCACGCTGGTGGCGACGCTGCTGCTGCTGACCTTCATCGGCGAGGCGCTGCGCGCCGCGCTCGACCCGCGCCATGGCGACTGAGCCCCTGCTGAGCGTGCGCGCACTGGGCGTCGAGCTCGGCGGGCGGCGCCTGCTCGACGGTGTCGACCTCGAGGTGGCGCGGGGCGAGAAGGTCGCGCTGGTCGGTGCCTCGGGCTCGGGCAAGACGATGACAGCGCTGGCGATCATGCGCCTGCTCGACGCGGCGCGCGTCGAGGGCTCGGTGCGCTTCGACGGCCGCGAGCTGCTGAGCCTGCCGGCGCGCGCGATGCGCGCGGTGCGCGGGCGCGACATCGCGATGGTGTTCCAGGAGCCGATGAGTGCGCTGAACCCGCTGCATACGATCGGCGCGCAGATCGACGAGGCGCTGCGCCTGCACCAGCCGCTGACGCGGCGCCAGGCGCGGATGCGCACGCTGGAGCTGCTCGAGCGCATGGGGCTGGACGACGCGCCGCGGCGCGCCGCGGCCTACGCCCATCAGCTCTCCGGCGGCCAGCGCCAGCGCGCGATGATCGCGATGGCGCTGGCGTGCGGGCCGCGCCTGCTGCTGGCCGATGAACCCACCACCGCGCTCGACGTCGGCGTGCGCGCGCAGATCCTCGCGCTGCTCGACGAGCTGCAGCGCGAACGCGGCCTGGGCGTGCTGCTGATCAGCCACGACCTGCAGCTGGTGCGCGGCTTCGCGCAGCGCGTCGCGGTGATGCAGCACGGTCGCATCGTCGAGCAGGGGGCGCTCGACAGCGTGCTGCGGCAGCCGGCGCACCCCTATACCCGCGCCTTGCTCGACAGCGTGCCGCGGCGCGAGGGGCTCACCGCCGCGCCGACCGACGCGCCGCCGCTGCTGGTTGCCGAGCGCGTCGTCGTCGCGCACCGCGGCAGCTGGCGGCGGCGCGCGCAGCCGGTGCTGCACGAGGTGTCGCTGCAGCTGCGCGCCGGCGAGACGCTGGGGCTGGTCGGCGAGTCGGGCAGCGGCAAGACCACGCTGGCGCTGGCGCTGCTGGGGCTGCAGCGCATGCAGGCCGGCACGGTACGGCTGCACGGCGCCGGCACGCTGGGCGCGCTCGATGCGCGCGGCTGGCGCGCTGCGCGTCGGCGCATGCAGGTGGTGTTCCAGGATCCGTTCGCGTCGCTGTCGCCGCGCCACACGGTCGAGGCCATCGTCGGCGAAGGCCTGGCGATCCACGAGCCCGGGCTCGACGCGGCGGCGCGTCGCGCGCGCGTCGTCGCGGCGCTGGCCGACACCGGCATCGACGCCGACGCGCTGCCGCGCTATCCGCACGCGTTCTCGGGCGGCCAGCGCCAACGCATCGCGCTGGCGCGCGCACTGATCCTGGCGCCGCAGCTGCTGGTGCTCGACGAGCCGACCAGCTCGCTCGACGTGTTCGCGCAGCAGCAGATCCTGCAGCTGCTGCGCCGGCTGCAGCGCGAACGCGGCTTGAGCTACCTGTTCATCAGCCATGACATCGGCGTGGTCGCGGCGATGGCGCATCGTATCGCGGTGCTGCGCGCCGGGCGCCTGTTGCTGTGCGACGACGCGCTGCGCGTGCTGCGCGACCCGCCGGCCGGCTATGTCAGCACGCTGCTCGCGGCGGCGCCCGCCGTCCTTGGCGAAGCGCTCGGGTGAGCGCACGGTTTGCTCGCCGTGCCGTTTGTGCATATAATTGATGCAGTATTCCCACGCAAGCACTGCAACGTCGCCATGGGCTTTGGCCGGGCTTGACGTTGCCTGCTTGTTTGTGCGAGCTTGGTTGTGCGGGCCGCCCGCGGGGCGGGCGGCGCAGCGAGCCAGGGAATGCCGGGTTGACCAGAAACAGGGCGACACCAATCGCCCTTTTTTTTTGCGGGTACGGAGAGCGGGTGACGGAATTGGCGCAAGGCGCGCACGATTTGACACAGACGATCGAGACAGCAGTCGAAGGGCTGGGCTATGCCTTCGTCGAGTTGGCCTGGGTCGGCGGCGGACTGCTGCGCGTGACCATCGATCGCCACGATGACGCGGCCTTGAACGTCGACGATTGCGAGCGCGTCAGCCGCCAGCTGCAATACGCGCTGGAAGTCGATGGCGTCGATTACCAGCGGCTCGAAGTATCGTCGCCGGGGCTCGATCGGCTGTTGCGTACGCCGCAGGATTTCCGGCGTTTTGCCGGGCAACTGGTCGACGTGACGCTGCGCGCGCCGTTCCAGGGTCGGAAGAAGTATCGCGGTGTTTTGCAGGAGCCGCAGGAGCCGCAGGAGCCGGTCGACGGCAACGCCACGCAGGCGGTGATCTGGGACGAGGCGCTGCTGGCCGAGCTGGCGGCGAGCAAGCCCGGGGCGAAGAAGCCGGCGCCGCGCAAGGTGGGCGTGGCCAAGCCCGCGGCGCCGTCGCGCGTCGCGCACGAATTGCGTTTTTCCATGGCCGAGGTGCGCGAAGTGCGTCTCGTGCCGGTGCTTGATTTCAGGGGTCGAAAATCATGAATCGCGAGTTGCTGATGCTGGTCGATGCGCTGGCGCACGAAAAGAACGTGGACCGCGACGTCGTGTTCGCCGCGGTCGAGGCCGCGCTCGCGTCGGCGACGAAGAAGCGCTACAGCGGCGAAGTCGACATCCGCGTCGCAATCGACCGCAACACCGGGGGCTACGAGTCGTTCCGCCGGTGGCTGGTCGTGCCCGACGAGGCCGGGCTGCAGCAGCCCGACGCCGAGATCCTGCAGTTCGAAGCTGCCGAGCAGATTCCCGACATCGAAGTCGGGGACTACATCGAGGAGCAGGTCGAGAGCGTCGAGTTCGGTCGCATCGGAGCGCAGGCGGCCAAGCAGGTGATTCTGCAGAAGATCCGCGATGCCGAGCGCGAGCAGATCCTCAACGACTTCCTCGAACGCAACGACCGCATCTTCCTCGGTACCGTCAAGCGCATGGACAAGGGCGACGCGATCGTCGAGTCGGGCAAGGTCGACGCCCGGCTGCGCCGCGGCGACATGATCTCGAAGGAGAATCTGCGCGTCGGCGACCGCGTGCGCGCCGTGATCGCGCGCATCGATCGCGCCGCGCGCGGCCCGCAGATCGAACTGTCGCGCACTTCGCCCGAGTTCATGAAGGAGCTGTTCCGCCTCGAAGTGCCCGAGATCGAGCAGGGCCTGCTCGAGATCAAGTCCTGCGCGCGCGACCCCGGGGTGCGCGCCAAGATCGCGGTGCTGTCGCACGACCGCCGCATCGACCCGATCGGCACCTGCATCGGCGTGCGCGGCTCGCGCGTCAACGCGGTCAGCAACGAACTCGGCGGCGAGCGCGTCGACATCGTGCTGTGGTCGGACGATCCGGCGCAGTTCGTGATCGGCGCGCTGGCACCGGCCAATGTGCAGTCGATCGTCGTCGACGAGGAGCGTCACGCGATGGACGTCGCGGTCGACGAGGAGAACCTGGCGCTGGCGATCGGCCGCTCCGGGCAGAACGTGCGCCTGGCGTCCGAATTGACCGGCTGGCAGATCAACCTGATGTCGGCCGAGGAATCGCAGAACCGGCAGAACGCCGAAATCGAGGCCATGCGCGAGCTGTTCCGCAGCAAGCTCGACGTCGACCAGGAAGTCGCCGACATCCTGATCGAGGAAGGCTTCACCAGCCTCGAGGAGGTGGCCTACGTGCCGCTGGCCGAAATGCTCGAGATCGAATCGTTCGACGAGGAAACCGTGCACGAGCTGCGCAAGCGTGCGCGCGATGCGTTGCTGACGCAGGAAATCGCACGCGAGCAGAAACTCGAGGAGGTCTCGCAGGATCTGAAGGACCTCGAAGGCCTGAGCACCGACGACATCGCGAAATTGGCCGATGCCGGCATCCACACGCGGGACGATCTTGCCGACCTTGCAGTCGACGAGCTCACCGACATCATCGGCGGCGACGCGGAACGCGCCAGCGCGCTCATTCTCAAGGCCCGCGAACACTGGTTCAACGCCTGAGATCGCACGAGCAAGGAATTTCTCTATGGCACAGACAACCGTCGCGCAACTCGCTACCGAGCTGCACATTCCCGCGTCGCAACTGCTCGAACAGTTGGCCGCCGCCAGCGTGCACAAGCAGTCGCCCGACGACCCGATCAGCGAGGCCGACAAGGCGCGGCTGCTCGACCACTTGCGCGTGGCGCACGGCGCGGCTGCGGAGCGCAAGAAGATCACGCTGACGCGCAAGCAGACCACCGAGATCAAGCAGGCCGACTCGACTGGCAAGGCGCGCACCATCCAGGTCGAGGTTCGCAAGAAGCGGACCTTCGTCAAACGCGACGATTTCCCCGCGGAAGCCCCCGCCGAACCGGTGGTCAGCGAGGCCGAACTGCTGCGCCGCGAGGAAGAGGCCAAGCGTCAGTCCGAGTTGCTCGCGCGTCAGGCCGAGGAACTCGCGCAACGCCAGCGCGCCGAACAGGAGGCGGCCGAGGCCGCCGCGCGCCAGCAGGCCGAGCAGGAGCGCCTGGAACAGGAGCGCCGCGAAAGCGAAGCGCGAGCGGCCGAAGCGGCGGCACGCGAGGCGGCTGCCGCCGCGAACGCTGCTGAAACCGCGCCGAGCGATGCCGCGACCAGCGAGGCGCGCGAAGCCGAAGCGGCGCGCGAGCAGCAAAGCCGTGCCGAGGCGGCCAAGGCCGAGGCGGCGAAGGCCGAAGCGGCCAAGGCCGAGGCGGCGCGCCAGGAAGCGGCGCGCGCCGAGCTCGCCGCGGTGCAGTCGCGCCGCGCCGACGCCGAGCGTGAGGCCGCGGCGATCCGCGACATGCTGGCGCGTCCGCGCACCGTGCTGCACGCGCCCAAGCCCGAACCCAAGCCGGCCGAGGCGATCAAGGGCACGATTCACAAGCCGGCCGCCGCTGCGGCCAAACCGGCCGCGGCCGGGGCGGCGGCGCCGAGCACGGGCACCGACGCCAAGGGCAAGAAGCAGGTCAAGAGCGAACAGCTGTCGTCGTCGTGGGCCGACGAGGCGGCCAAGCGCCGCGCGATCAAGACGCGTGGCGACGCCAGCGGCGGCACTTCCGCCTGGCGCGGCGCCAAGGGCGGTTCGCGCCGCGGCGACAATCGCGACAAGGATCAGACGCGCTTCGTCGCGCCGGCCGAGCCGCAGGTGCGCGAAGTGCACGTGCCGGAAACGATCACGGTCAGCGATCTTGCGCACAAGATGGCGGTGAAGGCTTCCGAGGTCATCAAGACGCTGATGAAGCTCGGCCAGATGGTCACGATCAACCAGGTCCTCGACCAGGAGACCGCGATGATCATCGTGCAGGAAATGGGCCACACCGCGATCGCCGCCAAGCTCGACGACCCGGAGACCTTCCTCGAGGAGGAAGGCCAGACCCCGCAGGAGGTCGAAGCGCTGCCGCGCGCTCCGGTGGTCACCGTGATGGGTCACGTCGACCACGGCAAGACCTCGTTGCTCGACTACATCCGTCGCGCCAAGGTCGCCGCCGGCGAGGCCGGCGGCAT
>JAKAHP010000313.1 GCA_021825505.1 Pseudomonadota bacterium | reverse complement strand
TGGTCTGCCACACGCCGCGCGTGAGCTTGGCGCCGCGATACGCAGCGCGGCTGCCGAAGCCGGCCCAGGGCTTGAAGAACAGATCGCGACGTCGCGCCCATAGGCGCTCGGCGTTGTCCGGGGCGACGATTTCGGTGTGCGGCACCTGCGCCGCGAGCAAGGCCGCGGTGGTCTCGTCGGCGCCCATCTCGCGCAGGGCTGGTGCGTCACACAGCAGCGCGAGGTTGCGCTTGTCGGCGAACAGGGCGTGGGCGCGCGGGTGCGGGGTGACGACTGCGGCATCGAACTCCCAGGCGCGGCGCAAGGCCGCATGCTCGGGCGCGTCGAGCGCGAAATCGGTGAGTCGGTTATAGACCAGGTCGATGCGTCGACCGTTCACGCTGAGCAGCGTGCCGTCGCAGCGCAACTGCCCCGGATCGGCAATGACGGCTTCGATTCCCGCGCGTGCGAACAGGCGCTGATAGAGCAGGAACTCGGCGTAGAGGTATTGCTCCTCTGGCACGGTGTCGACGATGGCGATGCATGCGGGCCTGCCTTGTCGTCCGGCGGCCTGCCATTCGCGTATGAACATCGCGACGATTGCCTCCTCGAACGCATCGACCGCCTCGCTGCTCGGCACCATGTCCCGCATGTCCTCGCAGCAGGCGCGCTGCGCGCGCGCCTGCACCGCCGACAGCAGTGCGCCACCTGGGTTGGTGTTGATTTCGATGAGGCCGAGCTTTCCTGCTTCGAGATGAAAGTCGAAGCCGAGGAACATCCCCGGATTGCCCGGATCGTGGCTGGCGGACTCCGGCGCACGGGCGAGCACGGCGCGCTGGAAGGCCGGCAGCGCGGCGACGTGCTCGACGGCCAGCACCACGTCGCGCATGCGCTGCGCGTGTGCGTGGCCGACGAACACCGGCTGCGCCGAAAACAGATGCGGATTGCGCTGCTGCACCAGGGCGTACAGCCCGGGCTGGCCCAGTTCGGTCTCCAGCGCCTGGGCCAGCTTGACTCGGTCCAGGCTGATGCAGAAACAATCGCGGTTGAGACGTTCGATCACGGTCGATTCAGTGTGCAGCGCCGTCGACGTGGATCTGCAGCCACCATTCCAGCAAGGCGGCATGCCACAGCTTGCTGCCCTGGATGCGGGTGAAGTGTGCAGGTGCTTCGGGTGCGGCGAGCAGAGCATCGACGAAGCCGCGCTGGTAGAGCCCGCGCTCGCGGCAGGCGCGCGACTCGAGCAGCTCCCGCATGCGCGCCAGAAACGGCCCGCGCACGTGCTTGAGCGCGGGAACGGGAAAGTAGCCCTTGGGCCGGTCGATCACGGCATCGGGAAGCACCCCGCGCGCGACGGCCTTGAGCGGAAACTTGCCGCCTGCCTGCAAGCGCAGTTCGGGTGGCATGCGGGCGGCCAGCTCGACCAGCGCGCGGTCGAGGAAGGGTACGCGCAGTTCCAGCGCATGCGCCATCGGCAGGTTGTCAACGCGTTTGACCGGGTCGTCGACGATCAGGGTGGTCACGTCCAGCCGCAGCACCTGGTCGAGAAAGGAGTCGCCTTGCGGGCGCTGCAAAGCGGACTCCAGAAACTCGCGCGTGAGGTCCGGAACGTGGTGCGCCGGGTCGATGAAGCGCAGCCATTCCGCATGATCGCGGTCGACGTAATGCTGCGAGAAACGCTCCACCGGCAGGCCCGCCTCGGCTTGCATGCGGGGGTACCAGAAATAGCCGGCGAACACCTCGTCGGCCCCCTGGCCGGCGAGCACGGCCTTTACGTCGCCGCTCACCCATTCGGCAAGCAGATCGAAGGCCACGACGTCGTGGCTGAACATCGGCTCGGTCATGCGCGCGATGGTCTGCGGCAGGCGATCGAGCACCGCGCTGTTGGGGATGGACAGTTTGTGGTGGCGGGTGCCGAAGGTCTGCGCCACGAGATCGGAGTACTCGAATTCGTCGGCCTTCTCGGTGTCGGCATCCAGGCTTTCGAAGCCGATTGAATAGGTGCGCAGATTGCGCGCCTCGCCCGCGAGCATGCCCACCAGCAGGCTCGAATCCAGGCCGCCGGACAGCAGCACGCCCACCGGGACGTCGGCCGCGTGCACATGGCTGTCGAGCGCGGCCTGCAGCGTGTCGCGCGTGGCGTCGATCCACTCCCGTTCGCTGGGCAGCGGGTCTGGGCGGGTGGCGTTCAGCTCCCAGTAGCGCGCCAGCCAGCGCATGCCATCGGGTTGCACGCGCAGGGTGTGCGCCGGCTCCAGCTTGCGCACGCCGCGCAGGATGGTACGAGGCGCCGGCACCACGGCGTGCAGCGAAAACAGGTGATGCAGCGCGACCGGGTCGATCGCAGTATCGACGCCACCTGCGGCGAGCAGCGCCGGCAGGCTCGATGCGAAGCGCAGGCGCGTGCCGTCCTGCGCGAGGTAGAGCGGCTTCATGCCGAAGCGGTCGCGTGCCAGCAGCAGGCTTTGGCGGCGTGGGTCCCACAGCGCGAAGGCGAACATGCCGTCGAGCCGGCGCACACAGTCTTCGCCCCACTGCGCGTAGGCCTTGAGGAGGACCTCGGTATCGCCGCTGGAGACGAAGCGCCGGCCCAGCTTGCCCAGTTCTCCGCGCAGCGCGCGGTAGTTGTAGATGACGCCGTTGAACACCAGCACGCAGCCGGTGTCGGCGTCGCGCATGGGCTGGTCGCCCGCCTGGCTCAGGTCGATGATCGACAGTCGGGTATGTCCGAACGCGACCGGGCCGCCGTGCCACTGACCGGCATGGTCAGGTCCGCGGGGCTTGAGCGCATCGCGCATGCGCTCGACGGCGGGAAGATCGGCCGCCTGGCCGTCGAAGCGCAATTCACCGCAGATGCCGCACATATCGCGTCAGGCGCTTGAGGTCTTGGGGCTGGTGGACGCGGCAAGCGGCTTGCGCAGCGTGACGCAGGTTTCGGCGGGTGTCGGCTGCAAATCCATGGCCGAATCATAGGCGCAGGCGATCGTGTCGATGCAGCACGGAGGGTGGGACCGCGCGCGTCATCCCGAATCGAATTTATAGCGGGTCAGGAGCAGCTCACGCCATACACGCGCATTCCCCAAGACCCATTCAACTCCCGGAGGTTGTCATGTGTAGGCGTCGAGGTCGATTTGAGCGATGCGCCGGGTTTGCTGTGAGCCAGTCGGAATGTGTCGAAATTCAAACTTGACGCTGCGTGTTTCTCGTTTGCCGCGGCTTAGTTGCCTATCGGCATGTGACTTAAATCGGCATCGGCGCCAACAGTCCAGCTTGCGCTTGGCGTCCTGCATTGCCCAGTCGTAAACCTTGAGCATGGCCAGACCGTCCAGGGTATCCATCAGACTCATGCCTGCGGCAAACAGCAGGGGGAACACCAGCACGCCCCACACCGGAAAATAGCTGTGCTGGGCAAACGCGGCAGACAGCCCGAGCACCGCTACTTCGGTCGCGGTGTCGAAGCCCAGGTCGAACAGAAAACCCAGCGGTAGCATCTGCCAGCTCGCACGGATGCGGGCATAAACCGCGTGAAACAGGCGGCTCATCCCGCCGCGACGCGCGGGCAGCAGTAGTCGCAGCAGACGGGGGACAGGGCCAGATT
>JAKAHP010000312.1 GCA_021825505.1 Pseudomonadota bacterium | reverse complement strand
TGCTGGCCTCGGCGATCGCCATCGTGTTGATTGCCTTCGCCGTACTGCTGGTGCGCTGGGGACACCTCAAGCTGCCCTACAACGACGGCCTCGATACGCGCAGCTGAGCTTGACCGCGCGTAGGGTTCATTCCGCTGTGCCGGCGGCAGGCGTCAACGGTATCTTGAGATAGGCCACGCCGTTGGCCTCTGCCGGTGGCAGCATGCCGGCGCGCACGTTCACCTGGATGGCCGGATACAACAGATTCGGCATGCCCAGGGTGCGATCGCGCGCCGTGCGCAGGGCGATGAACGCGTCGCGATCGATGCCGTCGTGGGCATGGATATTCGTGGCACGCTGCTCGCGCACCGTGGTCTGGCAACGAGGTTCGCGGCCCGGCGGCGGGTAGTCGTGGCAGACGAAGATGCGCGTGTCGTCGGCCAGCGCGAGCAGGCGCCGGATCGAGTCGTAGAGCACGCCCGCGTCGCCGCCCGGAAAGTCGCAGCGCGCGGTGCCGACATCGGGCATGAACAGGCTGTCGCCCACGAACAGGGCGTCGCCGATCCGGTAGGCGAGGCTGTCGCTGGTATGGCCCGGCGCCGCCAGCGCCTGCGCGTCGAGCGCGCCGACGGCAAAGCGCTCGCCGTCGGCGAACAGGTGGTCGAACTGCGATCCGTCGCTGCGAAAACCGGGCTCGAAGCCGAGCGCCGTGGCGAAGTGCGCCTGCACCACTCGGATGCCGGTGCCGATCGCGATGCGGCCGCCGAGGCAGCGCTTGAGGTACGGCGCCGCCGTCAGGTGATCGGCATGGGCGTGGGTTTCGAGGATCCATCCCACGCGCAGCCGCGAGGCGCGCACGTGCGCGACGATGGCTGCGGCCGAAGCGGTGCCGGCGCTGCCTGCGGCATAGTCGAAGTCGAGCACGGGATCGATCACCACGGCCGCGCCGCTGCCGGCATCGCTGACCACGTAGCTCCAGGTCGAGCTGGCGGCATGGAAGAACGGCTTGACGTCGGGGCGCATGATGTGTCTCTGGACCTGTATCGCAGTTTGTCTAATTTAGTACAGGCGCACCTGCCATGCGGCCGTGGCACACTGCGGACGCGATCAGGCCACGGGCTCGTCGCGCCGACATCTGGTCCGACACCCAGGAGCACGTGATGCTGGCTGCACTGCTGGGCGCGTTGACCATCGGTATCAGCCTCGGGCTGCTGGGCTCGGGCGGATCGATCCTGACCGTGCCGGTGCTGCACTATCTGCTGGGCATGGCCGCCAAGCAGGCGGTGGTCGGCTCGCTGCTGGTGGTCGGTGCGATCAGCGCGGCGGCGGCGGTGCAGCGCGGGCTGCGGCGGCAGATCGACTGGCGCAGCACGCTGTATTTCGGCATTCCCGGCGCGGCGGGCGCCATGCTCGGGGCGCTGGTCGGCAATCACATGCAGGGCGTGCTGCAGTTGTTCCTGTTCGCGCTGATCATGCTGGTCGCCGGCATCGCCATGCTGCGCCGGCGGCTGCCGGTGCACGATCCCGATCATCGCGTGCACCCGCTGCGGCTGGTCGCGCTGGGGCTGGTCGTGGGCGTGCTGACCGGCATCGTCGGTATCGGCGGCGGTTTTCTGATCGTGCCGGCGCTGGTGCTGTTCGGCGGTCTCGACCTGCTGCGCGGCACCGGCACCAGCCTGGTGATCATCGCGCTCAATTCCTTTGCCGGGTTTTTCCAGTACGTGCGGGTCTATCACGGGCCGCTGGACTATCGCGAACTGCTGATCGTCGCCGCGATCGGAGCCGTCGGCGGGCTGCTCGGCAATCACCTCGCCGCGCGGCTGCCGCAGACCCTGGTCAAGCGCATCTTCGCCGTCGGCCTGCTGCTGCTGGCGGTGTTCATGATCGGCGACTTCGGCCTGCAGATCCTCGTCACGCACTCCTGAATGGCGCCACGGCCGCATGCGGCCGCGACATGGTTCGGCATCACGCCTGTGCGTGCCCGCTGGGCTCGAGCGGCGGCGCCATGAACCCGGTTTCTGCACCGGGCCGTTGCGTGCGCTGGACTCGTCGCAGGCGCCGGGGAGTGAATCGCGCTGCCTGTTCATCACTCCGTTCATGAAGCGGCAGCGCGGCCGGCAGAGCGCGCGATCACGCGAGATCGAAGCGATCCAGGTTCATCACCTTGTTCCAGGCCGAGGCGAAGTCCTGCGCGAACTTCTCCTGCGCATCGGCGCAGGCATACACCTCGGCGAGCGCCCGCAGCTCGGAATTCGAGCCGAATACCAGATCGACCACGGTGCCCGTCCACTTCAGCGCGCCGCTGGCGCGATCGCGTCCCTCCAGCACGCCATCAGTCGCCGAGCGCTGCCACTTCGTGCCCATGTCGAGCAGGTTGACGAAGTAGTCGTTGCTCAAGACGCCGGGCCGCTGGGTGAACACGCCGTGCTTGCTCTGGCCGTAGTTGGCGTCCAGTGCGCGCAGGCCGCCGACCAGCACGGTCATCTCCGGCGGGGTGAGGTTGAGCAACTGCGCCTTGTCCACCAGGAGGTCGGCAGCCGCGTCTTCCAGGCCCTTGCGCGCGTAGTTGCGGAAACCGTCGGCACGCGGTTCGAGCGCCGCAAACGACTCGACGTCGGTCTGCTCCTGCGCGGCGTCCATGCGGCCCGGCGAGAACGGCACCTTGACCTCGACGCCGGCTTCCTTCGCCGCGGCCTCGACCGCCGCGCAGCCGCCGAGCACGATCAGGTCGGCCAGCGACACCTTCTTGCCGCCGATGGCTTTGGCGTTGAACTCGCGCTGGATGCCCTCGAGGGTCTGCAGCACCTTGGCCAGTTGCCCGGGCCGGTTGACCTCCCAGCCCTTCTGCGGCGCCAGGCGGATGCGCGCGCCGTTGGCGCCGCCGCGCTTGTCCGAGCCACGGAAGGTGGAGGCTGCCGACCATGCGGTGTAGACGAGCTCGCGCGTCGTCAGGCCGCTGGCCACAATGTTGCTCTTGAGCGCGGCAATGTCCTTGTCATCGACAAGCTTGTGCGCGACCGCAGGGATGGGGTCCTGCCAGATCAGCTCTTCCTTGGGCACTTCGGGGCCGAGGTAGCGCGTGCGCGGGCCCATGTCGCGGTGGGTGAGCTTGAACCAGGCGCGGGCGAAGGCGTCGGCGAACTGCTCGGGGTGCTCGTGGAAGCGCCTGGATATCGGCCCGTAGATCGGGTCGAGGCGCAGCGACAGGTCGGTGGTGAGCATGGTCGGCTTGTGCTTTTTGCTCGGGTCGGCCGCGTCGGGAATGATCTCCGGCGCGTCCTTGGCCACCCACTGATGGGCGCCCGCGGGGCTCTTGGTCAGCTCCCACTCGTAGCCGAACAGCATGTCGAAATAGCCGTTGCTCCACTGCGTGGGCGTGGGCGTCCAGGTCACTTCCAGGCCGCTGCCGATCTGGTCGCCGCCCTTGCCGCTGCGGAAGCTGCTGGCCCAGCCCAGGCCCTGCTGCTCCATGGGAGCGGCCTCGGGCGCGGGGCCGACGTGATCGGTGGGGCCTGCGCCGTGGGTCTTGCCGAAGGTATGGCCGCCGGCGATCAGCGCCACCGTCTCCTAGTCGTTCATCGCCATGCGCGCGAAGGTC